>CAYRFY010000143.1:0-14128 GCA_964423635.1 uncultured Armatimonadia bacterium
TCTTGGAAGACCGCGGGCACGGAGGTTGGTCCACCAGTGTTGTGGTTGCTGGCGTCGAGTGTGTGGGTTACGGTGCGGTCTTGGAAGACCGCGGGCACGGAGGTTGGTCCACCAGTGTTGTGGTTGCTGGCGTCGAGTGTGTGGGTTACGGTGCGGTCTTGGAAGACCGCGGGCACGGAGGTTGGTCCACCAGTGTTGTGGTTGCTGGCGTTGCGTGTGCGGCCTACGGTGCGGGCCTGGAGACCCGCGGGCACGGTGGCTCTCACCACTGTGTACCCCACGACCTGAAAGGTGCCCGGCGAGCGGGAACGGTGCCGTTCCGCGCCACGACCGTTCCCGCCGTCCGCTCGCTACCGGCGTGACCCCCTGGAGCGCCCCTCGCCCTGTGACAAAGCTGTTCTTCCAGGAATCGGTGGCCCGCGGGAGGTGTTCAGAGGTAGAATGGATGCCGAAGTCGGGGACCGCGCCTGTGCGGCCTCCCCAGCCCTGCATAACAGGAAGGAGACGTAGGGACCGTGGCCCCGGAGCGGACTGTAGGCGGATGCCGGCCACAGAGGCCGGCCTGCCCCGGCCATCCTGGGCCGCACACAAGATGCGGTACGTACTGGGCGTAGACGGTGGCGGCACCAAATGCGATGCCGTCCTGATGGATGAGACGGGAACTGTCTGTGGTTGGGGGCGGGGAGGTTCGACGCACGGTCTATATGTAGGACGGGATGTAGCGGCCCAGTCGGTGCGTGATGCGGTGCAAAGTGCGGTGACCGGGCGATCCGTGGAGGTCTCCCGAATCTGCGGAGCCGGCCCTTTCGCCGCCCTGGGAGACATCCTCAATCAGGAGCTGTGCTCGGAGATGTTTGTCCAGGGCGGGGAGACCGGACTGGGCTTCGCCACGGCGCTCACCACCCACGGGATTCTCATCCTGTCGGGTACCGGAAGCTTCGTCTTCGGCCTGACCGAGGATGGCCGACACCTGCACGAGGGTGGCAATGGCCCCATCGTCGCCGATGAGGGGAGCGCCTATCACATCGGCATTCTCGGCATGAGGGCGATGTTCCGCTCTCACTACTGTGAGGCGAGACGCACCTCGTTGGCGCAGGCCATCCCGAAGGCCATGGGCGTAGAGACCCAGCACGAGGCGTTCCATCAGCTCTACATCGACCGCATCGGCCGCTCGCAGGTGGCCGCCGTGGCCAAGACCGTCAATGACGAGGCGGAGAAGGGCGATCGTGTCGCCATCGACGTCCTGGAGCGCGCCGCCGACGAGCTGGGAGAGCTGCTCCTGGAGGTCATCCGCGAGCTACGCATGGAGCACAGCGACGACTATCTGGTAGCCACCGGCAGCGTGGCCCAGGGCTCGCGGATCTTCTGGCAGAGGCTGTGTGAGATCGCCCACAGGGCCGCTCCCGGCCTGCGTCCGATCCAGCCGCGCGTCAAGCCCGTAATCGGTGCCTGCCTCTTGTGCCTGCGTGACCTTGGTGTAGAATGGAGCGAAGACCTGCTGGACCACATTGTCGCCACGCAGGAGCCGTTCCTGGCCTAGCGCCCGGTCTCTGAACGCAGGAGACCCGCTGTCCTGCTGTGGGGCCGCCGACAGGAGCCGCCACGGCAATACATGGACGCCGGGACGCCGATACGCTATCCATACCACCGGTCCCGGGCAAGACCGTGGGCCGGACAGACCAGCCGTGCAACACGATAGGAGTGAAGGCCGTGCTTGCCATTCGCTTGCTGGATAGCTTCCGCGAGCAGTTCGACAAGATCCAAAACGAGAAGATCGACCTCATCGACAAGGCCGCCGAGGCGGTGGTGCAGTCCGTTACTAACGGTGGCGCGTGGCACGTTCACGACACCGGCCATATCATCGACCGCGAGCTGATCCATCGCGGTGGCGGGCTGATGTTCATCCGGCCGCTGTCGTGGAACTTCGGCGTGAACGACCCTGTCCCCAAGTCACGCCAGAACAGGCCCCACTGGGACCCGGACTTCAACGTCGAAATCGAGACGGTCCGCCTGGCGGTGAAGGCCTCCAACATCCGCAAGGGCGATGTGGTGACCATCGGCTCGGTCAGCGGGCGCTCCACGCCCCAGGTCGAGCTGGCCCTGGAGTGCAGGCGCATCGGCGCCACGGTGATCGCCATCACCTCGGAGGAGTATTCCTCCCAGGTGGCCTCCCGGCATCCCTCGGGCAAACGCCTGTACGAGTGCGCCGACATCTTCATCGACAACGGTGCACCGTTGGGCGACGGGCATATGAAGCTCGATAGTCATGACGTGCCGCTGTTCCCCCTCTCGGGCATTAACGCGGCCATGATCATGTGGCTGATCTGCGCCCAGGTCGTGGAGAGGATGACCGCGCAGGGCAAGGTCGCGCAGATCTGGAAGAGCGCCAATATCGATGGCGGTGGCGCCCGGAATGCGCAGCTCGAGCGCGAGGTCGTCGACGAGGTGGGGTACTGATGCCTGTGCATCGCTACATCGACGAAGTCACCACTACCCTGCAGAAGCTACGCGACACCCAGACCGAGAGCATTCGGCAGGCGGCCGAGAGGGTCACCGAGGCCATCGCCGATGGACGGAAGGTCTTCTCCTTCGGCGCCTCACATTCGTTCATGATGACCGAGGAGCTGGTCTACCGCACGGGGGCGTTGATGCTCATCAACCCCATCTACCCGCAGGGGATGAACCTGGGCGTGAGGCCGCTGCCCATGACCTCCGCCCTGGAGCGCCTGGAGGGCCTGGGGCAGATCCTGCTCGCCCACTCCCCGGCCTCCGCAGGCGACGTGCTGCTACTCACCTCCACCTCGGGCCGCAACGCCGTGGTACTGGACATGGCCGTGGCCGCGAAGGAGGCCGGGATCCAGACCATCGGCATCACGGCCCTGGAGTACTCCCGGGGCGTCACCAGCCGACACCCAAGCGGGAAGAAGCTCTACGAGCTGGTGGACCTGGTCATCGACAACTGTTGCCCCAAGGGCGACGCGGCCGTGGAATTCGAGGGCTTCCCACAGAAGTCCGGGCCGCTCTCCACGGTGCTGGGCTGCACGGCGGTTAATGCTCTGGCCTGCCAGGTGATCCAGAACCTGCTGGACCGCGGCATCGCGCCTCCGGTATTCATCTCCGCCAACCTCGACGGCGGTGACGAGCACAACGCCCGCCTGCTGCAGGAGAACAGGGATCGGATCTTCTACATGGAGTAGCGACGGGCCGGCAGGCCCGGCATGAGTCGGTAGTGGCGGCCGCCGGTTATCGCCGGTGGCCGCCCAGACCATGCCGCCGCTGTTGCCGGTACCAAAGGGACAATCATCTCGGAGGGGAAAGCACCCATGGGCTATGACATCAAGCAGGCCTATCAGGTCCTTTGCGACCAACTCGCCGACCGCGGCGTGGACGTGGAGAAGGTCAAAGCACTCCTGAAGGCCCAGCGCATCGAGACCCCCAGTTGGGCCTACGCCGACGGGGGCACGAGGTTCAAGACCTTCAAACAGGCCGGGGCTGCGGTGACGATCCAGGAGAAGCTCCAGGATGCGGCACAGGTCAACAAGGCCACCGGTATCTGCCCCAAGGTGGCCGTGCACGTACTGTGGGACTTCGTCGATGTAGACGTGAGCGAAGTCCAGGGCTATGCGGAATCCATAGGCGTGCAGATCGGTGCCATCAACCCGACGCTGTTTGAGCAGGAAGAGTACATGCTCGGCTCCATCGCCCACCCGGACGGCGCAGTGCGCCAGAAGGCCGTCGACCACATGCTGCACAGCGTGGAGATCGGCCGCCAGGTGGGCTCCGACTTCCTGAGCCTGTGGTTCGCCGACGGCACCAACTATCCCGGCACGGATGACATCATCGCCCGCAAGCACCGGGTGGAGGAGTGCCTCAAGACCGTCTACGACGCGATGCCCGAGAGTATGACCATGGGCCTGGAATACAAGGTCTTCGAGCCCGCCTTCTACCACACCGACATCGCCGACTGGGGGATGGCCTGCAAGTTCTCCGAGAAGTGCGGCGACCGTGCCAAGGCCCTGGTCGACCTTGGCCACCACACCCGTGCCACCAACATCGAGCACATCGTGGCCTTCCTCATCGACGAGGGGCGACTGGCGGGGTTCCACTTCAACAACGCCCGCTATGCCGATGACGACCTGACCTTCGGCTCGGTCAACCCCTACGAGGGCTTCCTGATCTACAACGAGCTGGCGAAGGCCGAGGCCGCCGACCCGAACCTGAACATCGCCTACATGATCGACCAGAGCCACAACGTGAAGCCCAAGATCGAGGCCATGATCCAGACGGTGGGGCACATCCAGTCGACCTACGCCAAGGCGCTGTGCCTCGACCGTGGCCGGCTGGCACAGGCGCAGATCGAGCAGAACATCGTGGACGCCGAAAACCTCATCCAGCAGGCGTTCTTCACCGACGTGCGCCCGCTCCTGCACGTGGTCCGCGAGGAGATGGGCCTGGCTCCCGAGCCCCTCCAGGCCTACCGCGACAGCGGGTACCAGGACAAGATCGCCGCCGAGCGCGGTATCCGCAGCGGCGGCGGGGGCCTGGGATAGGTCGCTCGTACCCAGCGCCTCGTCTCCCGCCTCTCGCCGATGCTGTGTGCCAGAATCGACAGGGCCGCTCCAATCGGAGCGGCCCTCTGTTCTCTGCTCTGGTTGTGGTGTCGCCGAGCCCCGTGCCCTACAGAATCTTCTTCTCCAGCACCGCCCACTCGGTGAACTTCAGCACATAGGACAGCACAAACAAAGTCAAGATCACCAGGAAGAAGTACCTCACCACCGGGGTATCCAGGTACTCGAACCACTTGCCCGGATCGGTGCCACCGAGGCTGATCTGGCTGGCCACATGAGCGATGCCCTGCGCCAGCGAAGACCAGGCCTGGGTGATCGGCTGAAGCAGCACGCCCATCACTACGAGAGTGGCGACAATGGCGATGGGGTTCACCAGCTTGAACTTCAGCCGCTGGTGCTCGTTGAAGATCGGGCACTTCGAGCAGGGAATAGTGCGTTCGGCCTTGGCCGTCTTGGCTACATCGGCCTCGAGATCGGAGCGGATGTAGGCCCCCTCGCGGCGCTTCATCTCCTCACTCTTGGGCCCCTTGCCCGGAGCACCCATGCGAATGAGGCTCTCGATGAGCTTGGGATCGCAATTGCAGCCCATGCCGTAGCGCCAGCAGGCCTTGCGTGCCTTGTAGGCGGGGCAGATCTCCCGGATGCGGTCGTGGCAGAAGGGCAGCTCCCAGCAGCGCGAGAACGCCGTGGCCACCCTGACGGTCTTCTGCTTCTTGAGAATGCCGGCGTCTTCGGCGGCCTCACGCTCCAGGCGCGCCTGTCGTCGGGCCGGGGCATCGCTGACCTGGTCGTAGATCTCGTAGAGGACCCGCAGCCCCACCACCACCAGCACGGCGATCCCCGCGTTTGTCCCGGACCTCGACAGCAGCTCCACTACACTCTGCAGACCTGGATTGGTGGCCTGCGAGAGGCTGCCGGAGACCATGTACGGCACCCCCAGCATCAGAGCCATGCCGCCGACACCCACAACCACGGCGTAGGCCAGCTCGTGGAGGGTGAGGACCACCAGCCCGAGGGCCAGAAGAAACGACGAGGCCACCAGGCCGGTGCCAAAGCTCTGTACGAGCCCGTAGGCCCGGCCGGCGTCCGCACCGCTGAGCTGACCGCCATAGATCACGTAGACGAAGTAGGCCAGGCAGACCAAGAAGGCCAGTCCGGCCCACTTGGCCAATACGGCAGCGTACCTCGCCAGCTTGTCGCCCCAGTCCACCTCCGAGAGTCTTCCCACTCCGGTACTCCGCATAGGCAGTCACCTGATCCTCGAGTTTGCCTGAACGGTGCTTGGGCGGCTACGCTACACGTGTGGCGAGACGGCTCTCGAGGGCCGGTTCCGGCGGGCCGCTAGGGGCGTGGCCGAAGAGCCCACACTCGCATGGGAATGTCATTCTGAGAGCGTCCGCTCCCGGTAAGGGCAGCTCGAAGAGCCTCCTGGCATATCACGAGATCGTTCGCACAAGCGACGCTCGCGCCGCCCGGGCTCGCGCCGCCCGGGCTTGCGCCGCCCGGGCTTGCGCCGCCGGCGCTCCAGGATGGCATCTTCACGGCAGAACCTGCTTTCCGGCCGGACCTCTAGCCCGACGAGCCACTGCCGGCGCCACCGTCTTGTCCCTCCGGGCCGCCGCCTCCGCGCCGCTCCTGCAGCCGGCGGCGGAAGTCGGCCTTCTGGGCCACCTCTCGGGCTTCCGCGGTCGCGGTGCGAGGACCGCCCTCCTGAAGCGTCGTCGCACCCTCCATCTCCTGGCCCTCGGCCACCAGCTCGTCGAACTCCTCGAGAGCTGTGCATTTGGACCGGGCGCTGTCCTCGTCGGCAATGCCCCGCGCCACCAGAGTCGCCAAGGCCTGGTTGAGACTGAACATGCCCTGCCGCGAGCCGGTCTGGATCGTCGAGGCGATCTGGTGGGTCTTGCCCTCACGGATCAAGTTGCGGATGGCCGGGATGGCCTCCATCGTCTCGAAGGCCGCCACGCGACCGTTGAGGTTGCGGGTCTTCACCAATGCCTGAGACAAAACGCCCACCAGGTTGACCGAAAGCTGCATACGCACCTGCTGCTGCTGGTGGGGAGGGAACACGTCGATGATACGGTCCACTGTCTGCACCGCATCGGTGGTGTGCAGGGTCCCGAACACGAGGTGACCGGTCTCGGCGGCGGTAATCGCGTTGTGGATGGTCTCCAGGTCGCGCATCTCACCAATGAGGATCACGTCCGGGTCCTGACGGAGAACGAACTTGAGGGCATCGGCGAAGCTGAGCGTGTCGTGGCCCACCTCGCGCTGGTTGATCAGGGCCTTGCGGCACGGATGCACGTACTCCACGGGGTCCTCAACGGTCATGATATGCAGAGGCTTGTTCTTGTTGATATAGTCGATCATCGCGGCGAGCGTGGTGGTCTTCCCCGAGCCCGTGGGCCCCGTCACCAGTACGAGGCCACGGGGGTAATCCGACAGCTTCCGGCAGATCTCCGGCAGGCCGAGGGCCTCCATCGTCTGGATGGTGAGCGGGATAGTCCGCCACACCGCGGTGACCCTGCCCCGCTGGACCATGATGTTGCCGCGGAAGCGGGCCAGATCGGCGATCTCGTAGGCGTAGTCCAGCTCCCACTCTCTCTCGAACTTCTCGATCTGTGCATCGCTGAGGATGGAGTAGGTGGATTGCTTCACCTCATCGGCCGTCATGGTGTCCACCTTCATGCGCACCAGATCACCGTGAATGCGGAAGATGGGGGGCTGACCGGCCTTGAGGATGAGGTCTGAGGCCTCCTGACGCACGCCGAAGTCCAGCAGCTTGTTGACATCCATGATCGCCATGTGGGTTCCCCCTGGCTGTGCGCCGGCGGTGAAAGCGGGCGCAGTGGGTCTGCTGTGCGGCCCGGGGCCGTCGGTGAGCGGAGCTCTCCGTCCGTCCGCCGGTTGTATGCCGTCCACGTCCGAGCCCGGCCGCCCCGGCTCCGGACAGAGACAAAGTGGCCCGGGTCGGCGGGTCATCTTAGCTGCGACACGGCGGACCGCGACGGTCTACTGCTTCTGGGTCTGGCCGTGCACGTATCCGCCCGGCGCCTTGTCGCTCGGCGGCTCGTCGGCATAGCCCAACGACAGCACCTCTTCGCCGTCTTCAGGCAGGACGGCGTACTCGCCGCAGCGCTTGGCGAATTCCTTCGGGTATGACGACTTGGCCAGGGCCGACTCGTAGCTGATGTGCTCGGCCCGGACAAGCCCTGCAAGGTACTGGTCCAGGATGATCATGCCGTCGTCGGCGCCGGCCTGGATCAGGTTGTAGATCATGTGGGTCTTGCCCTCGCGAATGACGGCGCGGATGGAGGGGACGCCACGCATGATCTCGAAGGCCGGCATGCGCCCCTGTCCCACCCTCAGCGGCAGCAGCGACTGACAGATGACGCCGCCCAAAGTGACAGAGAGCTGCATGCGGATCTGCTGCTGCTGGGCTGGAGGGAACACGTCCACGGCGCGGTCCACCGTCTGTGTGGCATCGGTGGTGTGCAGAGTTCCGAACACAAGGTGACCGGTCTCCGCCGCGGTGATGGCGAGCTGAATGGTCTCCAGGTCGCGCATCTCGCCGACGAGGATGACGTCCGGCGTCTGGCGCATTACGTGGCGCAGGGCCTCGTTGAAGCTGGTGGTGTCCTGGCCCACTTCGCGCTGCTCCACCGCGCAGTTACGATCCTCGTGGACAAACTCGATGGGGTCCTCGACGGTGATGATGTGGCAGCGCCGATGGTCGTTGATGTAGTCGATCATCGCGGCCAGAGTGGTGGACTTCCCCGATCCGGTTGGGCCGGTCACCAACACGAGGCCTCTGGGAAGGACGGCGAACTCCTTGAGAATCTGGGGCAACCCCAGCTCGTCGATGGTCTTGATCTTGATGGGGATCATGCGCATCACCGCGCCGCAGCACTCCTGCTGGAAGAACAGGTTGACACGGAAACGCGCCACGCCCTCCATCTCGTAGGCCAGGTCGAGCCCGCGGTTCTGCTCGTACCTGGCGGCCTGCTCGTCGCTGAGCATGGCATAGATCAGGTGCTCCACATCGGCGGGTGTCATGACGGGGAACTGGGTAAGGCGCTGCAGGTCGCCGTTGACGCGCATGATGGGGTGCTCATTTGCGCGGATGTGGAGGTCCGAGGCGTCCAGGCCCGGCATGAGACGCAGTAGATCGTCCAGCGTGAAATCGGGCATGCGATTACCTCCTGGCCGTGTGGCCCGGAGGCCGCCGGTGACCGGCGGACCTCCGTATCCTGGCAATGCGGTCTAGCCGTCGCTGGGCGGCGAGGGGGGGGTGGGGGGCGTCGGCTGCGGAGCCCCCTCGCTCTGGGCCGTCCGCTGCCTGGCGCGGCGCAGACGCTCCTGAGCCTCGGCCTCCTTGGCCGCGGCCTTGGCCACATCCGCGCGCTCCCCGTCCAGACGACGGATCATCTGGCGCATTTCCGTCCGGTTCCCTGCGTAGAACATGGCCGACTCGGACGAGATATGCCCATCGCGATACAGATAGAGCAGCGACTGGTTCTTGGTCATCATTCCCCAGTGTGCGCCCTCGACGATGGCGTCGTACATCTCCGACGGCTTGCCGTCCTCAATGAACTTCTGCACCGTGGGTGTAACGACCATGACCTCCATCGCCGCGATACGCCCCTCGCTCTCCCGGCGCGGCACCAGAGACTGGGAGATGATCCCCCGCAGCGTGCGGCTCAGGCGCATACAGATCTGCTGCTTGTCGTGAGGCGGGAACATGTTGACGATACGTTCCAGCGTCTCGGCCGAGCTGGTGGTGTGGACGGTGGAGAACACAAGGTGGCCCGTCTCCGCCGCCTGCATGGCGACGCCCATGGTGTGCACGTCCCGCATCTCACCGATGAGGATCACATCAGGCGCCTGGCGCATGGCGTACTTCAGCGCATACTGGAAATCCTCGGTGTCGATGCCCACCTCGCGCTGACTGACGATGCTATTGCGGTCCCTGTGCACGTACTCGATGGGGTCTTCGACGGTGATGATATTGCACTTGCGGTTGCGATTGATATGGTCGATCATCGCCGCCAGCGTGGTGGACTTCCCGCAGCCCGTGGGTCCCGTCACCAGCACCATGCCCTGGGGGCTCATGGAAATGTCCTTGAGCACCGGCGGGAGGTCCAGATCGTCGCAGGTGAGGATGTCCAGGGGGATGATGCGCATGACGGAGCACACATTGCCCCGTTCCTGGTAGATGTTGATCCTGAGGCGACAGACGCCCTCGATGCTCAGACCTACATCCTTCTCCGGGAAGTCCTGGAAATGGTCCCACTGATCCTCGGTCATGAGGCTGCGCGCGATCGCGGCGGTGTCGTCCTGGGTCAGGTCCGGCCAGGGACCTCCCGGTGCCATCTCCACAACGCCCTTGATCTTGGCGTGGGGCGCAGTGCCCGGCTTCCAGAAGATGTCGGAGGCCTTCACCTCCGCACCGGCTCTGATGACGTCCTTCCACATGTCGGGTTTCCATTCGCCCAAAGCGAACGCCTCCTTGGTAAACGGGCAGTGCCGGCGCGTATTGATGGGAAAGGCGACCCCAATCGGCGCCACAGCGAGGAAAACTGGACCACAGCCGCCGGAATCAGCGGTGGCCGCCCGGCGGTCGCCGTGCCGTCAGATAGCCATGGATACAACCGCGGCGTTCGCCCCTGTCGGGAGCGCCACAGTCGGAGATGGACCGGCTAGATCCGCCGAACACGTGGACGGCTCCTGCGCGGCCTGTCGCGACCAACCAGCCACATAGCCAGCACAAATACCAGGCCGCCCAGCGCCAGGGCCAGAGCGACGATCAACGCCCAGGGCCGCGCCGCCCCCCCCCGCTGCGTCAACCGATCTGCGGCGGCACCGACCGGGGCCAGGGTCCGGAGCTCATCCAACGCCTCGAAGGACCTGTCCAGGACGATGACCTGATACTGCCACAGACCACCCCCACCGGAGGTCAGGACACTGATGAAACGGTTCTGCCGCAAGCCCACCGGCGCCTGGAACCCGGCGCCCAGGACAGTCACGCCGATCTGGCTGTAGCGTTTGAGCGCCCATACTGCGGGGAACACCGGCTCGCCATAGCGGGCGTCGCTACCCGGCCCCGGCTGCATGGTGGCCGTAGCCGTGGTCTCGCGGGCGCTCACGCTGACCGACGGGACGCTGAGGCGCCATCCGGTGGCAGCGGCCACGGCGGCCAAATCGGCGTCGACCAGCCCGCGCTCCATCATCCCGGGGTATGAGATGGCGATGCTACCCACGGCGGCTCCGGCACCCGACAACACCACCGCCACAACGTCTTGTCTGACTGCAGGGCCCTGGCCCTGCGCCCGGCCCACGGAGACTGTGCAGAGAAGGCTCCAGCCGGCCAGCACTACTATTCGACGGACCGCCATGGGTTTCCTTCCACTCCCGGGCGTCGCGGCAAGCGATCGGCAGGTCGTTACTTCAGGCGCCGAGTGGCACATCCCGGGCACCGTACGGCAGATGATACTCCGAACCTCCGGCCGATGCAAAGCACTGCTTGGGACTGGAACGCGACCGGGTGCCGCCGGATCCCACGAGCGCACGAAGCGGCTGGACGATCTCGCGGGTAGCGGCGTCGGCCGCCTCACTCCGCAGGCAGAATCGATAGCAGGTGCGCGATCCGCCGGCCCAGCTCCTCGCAGTCCTCCACGGCGCGACGATCCTGCAATGCCGTCCCCGCCTTAAACGCCTCTCCGGAGACCCCTCTTTGCGCCACGATCATCTCGTGCTTGAGGAAGAACGAATTGATGGCCGTCAGCGCCCCCTCGGATCCGTACCCTCGCCCCACCACCACGGCCGCCCCGATCTTGTCGGAGAGCTTTCCACGCAGAGCCCAGGTACGGTCCATGAAAGCCTTGAGTTGCGCCGAGACGTTGTTGAAATACACCGGGGTGCCCAGGACGATGGCACGGGCGTTCAGCAGCCGCTCCGTCAGCGACGTCATGTCGTCGTCCAAGACGCACCGCTCTTGCTGCAGGCAGCACCAGCAGGACCTGCAGGGCGCCACATCAAGGTCGCAGATGCGGACCAGTTCCCCACCACACACCGCCAGAACCTCCGCCAGCAGCAGATCCGTGTTGCCGCCACACCTGGGACTGCCGGACACGGCGATCACCGAATTCACGCCGCCATCGCTCCTTTGGCGGTCCGTCACCGGTTCATCAGATGAGCAGAGCCCCATCTCTTGACGGGCCTTTGGCCACGCCGACGACGTGCCACCCGGCGGGTCAGGGGCCGGCACAAAGTCAGACGGCCCGAGCACCAGGTGCTCGGGCCGCTCAAAGTCTTGTGGTGGAGCAGGGGGGATTCGAACCCCCGACCTTCTCCATGCCAAGGAGACGCGCTCCCCCTGCGCCACTGCCCCACGCGACGGAGGCTATTATAGCGCCCGGCGCCGCCGCGGTCAAGCACTTGATTCCTCCGATAGGCGGCGAGAACGTCTGCCCGCCACAACCCGCCTCGTGCCCTGTGGCCGTAGCCTACTTGCCCCGCATCCGCACATGCTTGACGATGGCCTGCGCAGCCACCTCGATAAGCTCCTCGCTCTCCATCTGCCCCACCAGGCTCCACATCTCCGTGAGGTCCCTGGCCGAGACGCCATCGGCATTCAGCTTCAAGCCGTTGATCACCCTGGCCGCCGTGTCCTCGCCCAGCACCTCCTCGAAGGCGATAATGGTGCTCAGGGCCGCCTCGTACGCCTCGGCATCGATGCCGGCCTTCAGCGGCGCCTCCTTGGGCGGGTTGGGGAGCAGGTCGCGGGCGATGTAGTCGACGACCAGCGCGAACATATCGGGCAGCTCGCGCTCAGCCGCCAGTCTGTCCGCCAGGCGACCGATGCTTTGGTAGTTCAGCAGCCGGCTGTGCAGATGCACGGCCACGACGGCCCCCTCTTCCCCTTCTTCGCCCATCTGCTCCATTTCCACCGTCCACACAGCGGTGCTGGGGCCAACCTGTTCGCCCGAGGTGGAGACGATCGTGCCGGGGGCTGAGACGCTGAAGGAGATGCTCGGCTGCGGTCCGAAGGCACCCATGAGTGCGCCGAAGTCCTCATCGGTCATGCCCTCATCTTCGTCCTCGTCCCCTCCATCATCCTGGGTGAACACGATGCCGCCCGGTGCGGTGTCCCGCACGGTGGTGGTATCGGCCCCCTCGGGGGGAGTGAGCGTGCCCTCAACATAGTAGTCCGTGGAGAACTGCCGCTGCACCAGACGCACCGTCATGCCGCCCGCCTCGGCCGCCTCCTGGGGAAAGAGGGGCTCACCGGGCGCGATCAGCGACGATATCGTCACCCCGACCCACCCGTCCTCCACGAGGTCCTCGGCCTCCCAGCCCTCGGGCAGGTCCTCTCTCATCTCGGCCAGGGGATCTTGGCCTTCCTCGTCTCCCCCCATGGCCGCCAGCGCCTCCATGATGCCCACGGACATCCGCACAGCCGAGCTTCCGTCGACACCGACCTTCACGGAGCCCTCGACCTTGAAGCAGCCGGACACAAACAGCATGGCCACCGCGAACGACGCCAGTACACACACCGTGAGCCTAGTACGTGCCATATTCGTGCACCGCCTCGAAGAATGCAGCGATATTGTCCCAGGGTACTTCCGGTTCCAGCACATGTGTCGGTGCCAGGTACAGCCCGCCCCCCTTTCCCACCGTCTCGATGAGATGCCGGATGGTCCTTCTCATCTCATCGGGAGTGCCGAACGGGAATGTGGTCTGTGTACCCACACAGCCCCAGAAGGCCAGGCGGTCGCCGTACTGTGCCTTGAGCTTCGCCGGGTCCATGCACTCGGGCTGCACGGGATTGAGGATGTCCATGCCGATCTCGATGAGGTCCTCGATGACGGCTTCGATATTGCCGTCGGAGTGGTAGAAGATCTGGATGTCCGGCTTGATCTCCCGGGCCGTCTTCCATACCCGGGCCCAGGAGGGCTTGAGCCACTGCCGCCACAGGTCGGGGTGGAACATGAGCTTGTGCTGCATGCCGATGTCATCGCCGCAGAGGATGCCGTCACAGCCGGCCTGGGCGAAGCGCTTTGCCTTGAACTGCGCATCGGCCGTGAGCCGCTCGATCACATACCCGGCCTGCTCGGGGTGCTCGATGAAGTCCATCATCAGCTTCTCCATCGAGGTGATCTGCCAGGCGTTCTCCCAGATGTGCCCCACTACCCCCTGCACATACCAGCCCTGGGCATGTAGTCTGCAGACCTCGGCTTCCAGGTGTTCGTGGCGGTGGGGCTCGGTAACGTCCGGCCAGGGAAACTGCTCCAGCTCACTGAGGCTACTGCACTTCTTCAGCGGGTAGTCCAGGCGCCAGAAGTGTTCGAAGCTCCCGGGGGTGTGGGCGGTTCCGTACTCGGAGTAGAAGCACCCTTCGCCGACACCGTCGGGGTAGTACGGGGCCCAGTCGGTGGCTTCGTCGGGCCCGGCGAAGCCTACCCCCGTCGAGTCGTAGTCGAAGTACGCCGCGGCGTCACTGTGCCCGGTCGCCTCCTCGAACTTGCGCTGGATGGTCGGGGTGAACCCGGCGGACTTGG
>CAYRFY010000144.1:0-14122 GCA_964423635.1 uncultured Armatimonadia bacterium
AACATCAAGTATGCCACCACCGACAGACCAAAGACATACAGGAGGGAAAGCCGCGGCCGGTGCTGAACCACGGCGTCCAGTATCTGCGGCGGCAGCTCGGGATGGGCCTGCAGCCACGCACGCAGGGAGGCCGCAACCGTCCCGAGCAGCATGAGCCCGGCCAGGAGCAGACCCGCGGCGGCCATCATCCCCAGGGCAACCAGCTTCCGCATCCAAAACGTCCGCAGCACTCTCCCCGGCCAGATGCTGGCCAGGCTGTGCTCCACGGTCTCGAACAGCCGGTGCCCGGCCCAGACCAGTGCTATCAGACTGACCAGACTGGCTGCATGCGGCATCGGGTTGGCCAGGAGGCTGTCCACCTGGGGCATGATCTGCTGCGCGGCCTCGCCCCCGAGATCGGCCACCGCCGACTCGATCTGTCGGTAGACGTCGGTGCCCGGGCCATAGGCTAGTTGGAGGGCAACACCAAGCAGGATGGCCAGAGGCCCGAGACAAACCACCGAGTAGAAGGCGATGGCCGCCGCCATCAGTGGACCGCTGTGCAGAAACAGACGGCGGTAAGACAGGCTGACCATGCGCCAGAACTGCCGGAGCGACCCCAGCGCAGGGCGTAGGGGAGCTAACGCAGCCTCCGGAACGCGGGGCAGCCTCCCTCTCACAGTTCACCTCATCCTGGGGCACCAGTCGCCGGGCGAGCCCTTCCATCCATCGGCACGCTGTTGGCCGCCTTCCTAGTCGGCGAGTGGGCCGTGCGGTGCCGGAGGGCGACGCCCATGCCTACCTCCGTGCCGCCTGCCACGCCAGCGCGTCATCGATGATCGCCCGGATGTCGTACCGCGGCGCGTAGCCCAGCACGTCCCGCGCCTTGGAGACGTCGATCTCGAAGGAGTAGTAGCCCCCGGCGGTGATCTCAGTCGTGTCCATTCCGGTCTTCGCCGCAAGGTACGCGGCCGCCTCGTCGTAGCGGAACGCCGCCGGGGCCGCGATATGGAAGGTCTGGTCGACGGCCAGCTCGGCCCCCAGCGCCACAGCGAACCCATGGATCACGTCATCAATGTGCACGATGTGCCGGGTATACGGGATGCCCTCGTCATTGACCAGGATCGGGACGCGGTTCTCGCCACGCTCCAGGATCGCCCGGTGCTCGTCGGTGAGGTACTCATCCCAGCCGTGGCCCTTCTCGGCGGGATTGAGATTGCGCAAAGACAGGTGCCCGAGGATGTCGTCCTGCTGGAAGATCCAGGACATGCGCAGGATCGTCACCGGCAGGTCGTACTGGATGGAGTACTGCTGGGCCATGACCTCCTCGATCGCCTTGCTGAAGGCGTAGTAGCCCGGGTAGGCCATGAGGGCGTGGTTCTCGTTGATCGGCTCGGTGTGCGGATAAAACCAGATGCCCACGGATGCATCGCCGCCGGCCAGCAGCACCTGCTTGAGCCCGCCGCGCTTGTGGCACTCGTCGAGGATGTTGAAGGTGCCCCTGATGCTCACATCAAAGAACGTCTCAGGGTCCTCCTTGGTAGTGGCCAGGCACAACACGGCCTCGCTGTCGCCCAGCGCCTCGCGAACGTCGGCGGCATTGCGCACGTCACCCTTCACCATCCGCAGGTTCTCGTGCTCGATGCCCAGAGGTGTGCTGTGGACCATGGCACGCACGGCAAGGCCTTTGGACAGCAGCTCCGGAATGAGTGCCTTGCCCAGCTTGCCGCTGCTGCCGAATACGCTTACGGAGCGGATGCCCAGATCGTTCATGGTGTCGTCCCCCGAGGTGATGACTGGTACAAGAGGTACTTCGCTTCAATGCACACGGCGACCTTCACAGAGGCGGTCCGGGAGGCGAGGGGACGGCAGGGCCAAGTCGAGGGAGTTGTGCCTGGCCGTCTCTCCCCCCCCGCCGCTTTGGGACGCACTGGGCCGCCCGGTGTGCTCTCCTGCTCTCCGGGGCTGTATTCGCATGGGACTGTCATTCTGAGAGCGTCCGCTCCCGGCAAGAGCAGCTCGAGGAATCTCCTGTGACATAGCGAGATCATCCGCCCAAGCGGCACAAGCTCGAGCCTGCGCCGCCCGGACTTGTGACGCCGGCGCTCCAGGATGACATCGTCACGGCAGAACCGGCTTTTCGGCCGGACCTCTGTGTGTTCGGCCGCCCCGCCCTCCCCGTACAGCTCCCTTTGGCTCCCTGTCCTCGTGGTGAGACGCCGGGCCTGGAGGGCGCGGCGAGAGCGCCGCGGAATACCTCCTGTGGCGCCGAACAAGTGCCGGAGAATACGAGACCACGGGAAGGAAGTCCTGCCACATGAAGCCTATCAAGCAGTCGGGATGCTGGGGATGCTTCTGCAGAGGCGACGTCACCCCGCAACAGGTAATCGCCGAGGCCGGGCGTATCGGCTACAAGTCGCTGGAGATGGGCCCTCAGGAGCACTTCGGGGCCATCAAGGAGGCGGGCCTCGACATCGCCATCTTCGTCGGTCACAAGTCGCTGGGCGATGGGATGAACAAGCGCGAGAACCACGCACGCATCGAGGACGAGCTTCTGGCCAGCATGGAGGTTGCCTTCCAGTACGGCGTGCCGAGCCTGCTTTGCCTCAGCGGCAACCGCTACGACGGCGTCTCCGACCTGCAGGGCGCCGAGATCTGTGCCGAGATCCTGGCCAGGGCGGCCAAGCCTGCGGAGGAAAAGGGCATCACCCTGTGCATGGAGCTCCTCAACAGCAGGGTCAACCATCCCGGCTACATGTGTGACAGCACCCAATGGGGCGTGCATGTGTGCAAGATGGTGGCCTCACCCAGCGTCAAGCTCCTGTACGACATCTACCACATGCAGATCATGGAGGGCGACCTGATCCGGACCATCCGCGACAACATCCAGTGGATCGGGCACTTCCACACCGCCGGCAACCCCGGGCGCAATGATATGGATGACAGCCAGGAGATCTACTATCCGGCGATAGCCCGAGCCATCAGCGAGCTGGACTACGACGGCTATGTGGGCCACGAATTCGGACCTAAGGGCGAGCCACTGGCCGCGATGCAGGCGGCCTATGACGTCTGGAACGTGGGGTGAGCACCGGGAGGCGATGACGATGGTCGGCAACGAGCAGGTGGCAAGAGTACTGAGCGAGATCGCCGACCTGATGGAGGTCGGCGATGAGAACTCGTTCAAGGTCCGGAGCTACCGCCGAGCCGTGGAGATGATCGAGGGCCTCGGACAGGATCTCGCGGCGGTCCACGCCGCCGGGGAGCTGGAAACCTTGCCGGGGATCGGCAAGTCCCTGGGGGCCCAGATCGCCCAGTACGTGGAGACGGGCCAGATCGACCACCACCGGGAGCTGCTGGCCAAGTATCCCCACTCTCTGCTGGACATGCTGGCCATCCCGGGTCTGGGCCCCAAGACGGCGGGCCTCGTCTACCGCGAGCTGGGAATCGACAGTGTGGACGCTCTGGAGCGCGCCGCGCAGACCCAGCGTCTCCGGGACCTCAAGGGAATGGGAGCCAAGAGCGAGGAGAAGATACTCAAGGCCATCGCCGTGTACCGTCAGGACCAGGGGCGCAGCCTGTTGTGCGTCGCTCTGCCCCTGGCCCGGGGGCTCCGGGACCGGCTCCTGGCACGAGATGATGTGCTGGCCGCCGAGATGGCGGGCAGCGTGCGCCGGGGTCGTGAGACCATCGGCGACCTCGACCTCCTGGCCACTTCCGAAGACCCCGCCGCCGTCTGCCGCGACTTCGCCGAGGGCAAGGAGGTCATCGTCGCCGGAGATACCAAGGTCAGCGTGCGGGTAGGTCCGGGGGATTTCGCGGCTCCGGACTCGACCCCGCACGGCGGGGAGACCGGCGAGCCGCTGTTCCGGCGCTGGACAAGCGCCGTGAATGTCGACCTCCGCGTGGTCCCACAGGAGAGCTACGGGGCGGCGCTGATGTACTTCACCGGGTCCAAACAACACAATGTGGAGGTTCGCGAGCGCGCCCGGCAAAGAGGCCTCACCCTCAACGAGTACGGGCTATATGAGGATACCGACGACGGTCCCGGGGCGAGGGTCGCCGGCGAGACCGAGGAGGAGATCTACCGGGCCCTCGACCTGGCCTGGATCCCCCCGGAGCTGCGGGAAGCCAGAGGTGAGATCGCCGCCGCCGAGGCCAAAGCACTGCCCGACCTGCTCACGCAGGAAGACATCACCTGCGATCTGCACATCCACACCGTGGGCTCCGATGGGATGCGAACCGTGGAAGAGATGGTCGAGGCATGCCTGGCCGCAGGCTACAGCCATATGGGGATCACCGACCACTCCCCCGCTCTGACCGTGGCTTCGGGCCAGAGCAGGGAGCAGATACTGCGCCAGGTGGAGCAGATACGCGACCTCAATGCGCGTCTGGCGGCGGAGGGCCACCGCTTCACCGTTCTGGCCGGGATTGAGGCCGATATCCTCGCCGGAGGGAACCTGGACCTGCCCGAAGGAGTCTTCGAACAGTTGGACTTCGTCATCGGGGCGGTCCACCAGGGCTTCAGCACCAACGCCGACCACATGACGGGCAGGATCGTGGAGGCCTTGGCCACCGGCCGGGTGGATATCCTGGCCCATCCCACGGGCAGACTGCTCCTGGGCCGGGCACCATACGGCATCCACATCGAGGCCGTCATCGAGGCGGCACTCGAGCACAAGGTGGCCCTGGAAGTGAACGCCTCCCCGGAGCGCCTGGACCTCAATGATGCCCACTGCCGGCTGGCCCGGCAAAGCGGGGCCCTGCTGAGCATCAATACCGATGCCCATGACACGCCGCACCTGCAGTTTGTCCGCTATGGGGTGCTCACCGCACGCCGGGGCTGGGTGGAGGCGCCCGGGGTCATCAACACCTGGAGCAAAGAGGAGCTTTTGGCATGGTTGTCGTCACGCAGATAGTCCGCCATTGGGCCACAGCGGCCCTGGCGCTGATGGCCGTCGCCGCGCTGGCCCAGGAGTTGCCACGCCCTGTCGAGCTGGTCAACCCCGGCTTCGAGGAGAGCAAGAAGGGCTACTCGGAAAAGCAATTCGAGCAGTTCGGCGATCGCATCGCCGTCGACAACCGTGTCTCGCACGGACAGAATGTGTCTCTGCGCATCCAGAACCCCACCGGTAGCGAGGCGCCGTGGGTGGCTCAGTCGGTGGAGGGCCTGCAGGGCGGAGCGACCTACTCCTTTCGGGCCTGGGTCAAGGGCGACGGGCTAACCTCGCCGTCGCTGGCGGCGCTGAAGATCGAGTTCTACAATGCGGCGGGTGAAAACACCGCCGGGCACTACGAGCGCCGCCAGGTGCTGCTCAGTGGAGAGTGGGAGCAGCTCGCGGTGACGGCCCGCGCCCCGGCGGACACCACCCGCGCCGCCCTCCTGCTCCGGCTCTTCGGGCGGGGCACGATCTGGTTCGACGACCTGGAGCTGCTGCTGGTGCAAGAGCCCCTGCCCGTCACGCTCTTTCCTGAGCGTCAGGTGGTCAAGCCGACCGAGGGCAGGACCGTTCACGTCACGGCTCGCATCTCGGCAGGCTGGGACAATCCCGAGCCCCCGCCATTGCAGTTCCGCATCGTCCTGCCCGATGGGAATGTAGCGACTCCCAGGGCCAGACTAACCTCGAAGGAAGACGGCTTCTCCACCTCGTTGGAGCTACCCGGGACCGAGCCGGGTAGCTACAGGGTGCAGTGCTGGCTGGAGGGCCGGGAGGAGAAAGCCACCGCGATGGCCTTTGTCCCGCTCCCGGATCGCAAGCCCATGAATCTCAGCGATACGGGCACGATTCTGGCCGATGGGAAGCCGTTCTTCCCCATCGGCCTGTACCACGTTCCCGCCACGGCCTACGCCGAGTTGGCCCGGCGCGGGTTCAACTGCGTCCAGGGCGTGGCCACCGGCGACCTCGAGGCCTTCGAAAAGGGCCTTGGAGCCGCCGAAACGGCACAGATCATGGTGGACGTACCCCTCTACGCAGGCGGCCAGGTGGCCAGGAACATGGCCGTCTCCGAGAGCAAACTGGTGCGGTTTTCCAAGAACCGCTCCGTGTTGAACTGGAAGATCATCGATGAGCCCGACCTCCGCGCCGACATCATCGACGAGGTCCCCGACGCCTACGCCAAGCTGCGCGCCATCGACCGCGACCACCCGCTCTCACTCACCATCTCCGGCCCCGACCGCTACGAATACTGGGCGAGCTTCTGCGACATCCTCCAGGTCGACCCCTACCCCATCCCCCACGCCCCCCTCACGCTGGTCTCCGACTGCGTGGCGAAGGCCCGCGGCGTCCTGGAACCGTGGCAGAACCTCACGGCCGTCCTGCAGGCCGGCTGGATCGCCGAGCCCAGCAACCAGCCCACCTACGAGCAGGCGCGGGTCATGCTCTACCTGGCCCTGATCAACGGCGCCAAGGGCATCTTCTGGTACGCCTTCCGCGACCCGGGCTGGGACCTCACCCAGACGCCGTTGTGGGGGCGGTTTGCCGACCTCAACCGGGAGACCGCCGAGCTCTCACAGCCGCTGATGCTGGGCACCGAGGACAAGGCCGTCACGGTAACCTGCGACACAGAGGGCCTGCAGTGGATGGTCAAAGCTCATGAGGGCAAGACGTATGTGCTGCTGGCGAACCCGACGGACCGGCCGCTGCGGGCAATCATCGAGACACAGGGAGCGGTGACCAGTGCCTCCGCGCTGCTGGGTAAGGCGCCGGAGATCCTCGAGGACCGTGTGGAGATGAACCTCGATCCGGTTGGGGCCGCCACCGTGGTCCTGCAGATGGCCCGGGAGGGGTAGGTCGGTCCCTCCCGCCCATAGCGTTCCCTCGTCGTTGCCGTCATCCGCCGTCATCCTGTCCATCCTCTTATCTTGTCGTTGTCCCTGTCTTTGCCTTTACCCGACGTCATCCGACGTTATCCTGTCCATCCTGTTGTCTTGTCGTTGTCCCTGTCGTTGCCGTTGCCGCTATCCCGTTGCTCTGCGGGCCGCCCGCTCACGCCGACACCGTCAGCCCATGATCTCGCAGTGTCTTGGCCAGACGGGCCAGGCTGGCCTCGTCCGGTGGAGCCACGTCGGGCATGGTATCCGGCCGGCCGACGGCCGCGTACTTCTGCCGCGCCAGATGGTACGGCAGCAGGCGCACGCCCACCAGGTTGTCCAGCCCCGCCAGTTTCTCACCGATCGAGGACATGCTCGCCTCGTCGGCGTTGAACCCGGGGATCGTGGGGATGCGCACCTCGACGGGCACGCCGCACTGTGACAGGCGGCGGAGGTTGTCCAGGATGCGGCGGCTCGAGCCCCCGGTATGCTCCTGATGCAGGGCCTCATCCACGTGCTTTACATCATACAGGAACATGTCGGCCAGGGGCAGAACGGTCTGGAAGCGCTCCCACGCCACCGCGCCTGAAGTGTCCACGGCGCAGTGGACGTTCTCCTGCTTCAGCAGCGTGAAGACCTCGGCACAAAACTCGGCCTGCAAGAGCGGCTCGCCGCCGGAGATGGTGCAGCCCCCGCCTGAGGTGTCGTAGAAGGTCTTGTCCTGCAGCACCGCCGCGGCCACCTTCTCGGCGGACATCTGCCGGCCGTAGAACACCAGCGCTCCGGGCAGGCAGGCCTCCACACAGGCACCACAGGCGGTGCAGACCTGGTGGTTCAGGAGATGCTCGCCATCGCGGAGCGTGTGCGCCCCGTTGGGACAGACCGCCACGCAGCTTCCGCAGCCGATGCATCGGCGGCTCTGTAGACCGATCTGGGGCTCCGGCGAGATGCTCTCGGGGTTGTGGCACCAGCGGCAGCGCAAGGCGCAGCCCTTGAGGTACACGGTGGTACGGATGCCCGGCCCGTCGTGAACGGCCATGCGCTCGATACTCAATACGCGGCCCTGCATCAGCCAACCTCCGGCGGAAAGTGGGGTGGGGCGATGCAAGGCAAAGCTTGCGGCGCCCATGGAAAGCCGGGGCGTATCAGCCGTACTTGGCCGCGATCTCATCCATCCGCCGATCGAAGCCCTGGTGGATCACTTGATACTCCGGGTTATCCAGGTAGAACTGGATGGTGCGCTTGATTCCCTCGGCGAACCGCGTGGTGCAGACAAACTCCGGCACCAGGGCGCGCACCTTGCTGCTATCGCAAATCGCATTGCGTGAGAAGCTAATGAGCTTCTCGCCGAAGTCCCCGCCCAGCTCGAAGCCCAGATCGTGGGCCGGGACGTGGCACAGGTTGGGCTTTCTCCCCAGGGCGTCACCGACCAGCTCCGCCACACGGTTCCAGGTCAGGTACTCGTCGGAGGTGATGTGGTACGCCTCGCCGAAGGCCGCCGGGTTGCCACACAGGCCCAAGAAGGCCTTGGCGAAATCCTCGGTATGCGTCACGGTACACAGCGCCGTGCCGTCGTCGTGCATCAATAGTGGCTTGCCCTTGAGGATGCGGTCGGCGATGGTCCACGAGTGCGTCTGGTGCCCCGGCCCCACCGGGTGGAGGATGCGCAGCTTGTTGTAGGTAAAGGCCGGGCGTACGATGGTGTACTGCAGGCCGCTGTGCTCGTGCTCGGCCTGCAGCCTCCGCTCGGCCAGGATCTTCCCCCGCCCGTACGACCACAGCGTATTGCCGACCATCGTCTTGTCCTCGGTGATGATCTCACAGTCCGATTTGGTGCGGTACACGGCCACCGAGGAGATGAAGATGTACTGGCCGCAGTAGCCGCGGAAGATGTCCAGCTTGCTCTCGAGGTCTTCCACACCATAGGAGAGGAAGTCCACGACCACGTCGAAGCTCATACCCACCAGGCCCGCCCGGACCTGCTCGGGCCTGGAGATGTCCGCCTGGATACGGCGGGCGGCGGCGGGAACGAAGGCCGGCCGCGAGCCGCGGTTCAGCAGATAGAGCTCGATGTCGTCTCTCCGGGCCGCCAAAGCCGCGATGTCGCCGCTGATACAGCCGGTTCCGCCAACCAACAGAACTCTCATGCCGGCTCCTCCCACAAGACCGGCTCCACGCGCCCACCGTCCAGGGAGCGGAAAATGGCGTCGGTGATGAACTCGGTCTTCGTCGCGCTCTCCAGAGTACAGACGGGTTCGCGTCCGCTGCGCAGGGCGTCCACATAGTCCTGCACCATGGGCAGATGCCAGTTGCTGTTGGTCTCCGCCGGAACCTCCTCCGTGCCCCGCGGCGTGATCTTCACCACCGGGCCATTGCCGTGGGGCGGCCACTGCGGCCACTGGATGCGTCCCTCGGTCCCGAACAGCTCCAACTCGTGACGGGTGCCGGGAGCGGTGCAGTCGAACATAATGGTACACAGCTCCCCGCCGGGGAACTTCAGCACCACGGTGGCCAGCTCCTCCACGTCGTTCATCACCGCCTGATGGATGGTGCCGGCCAGGGCCACCACAGACGACGGCATGCCCAGGAAGTTGTGGACGATGTCGACGAGGTAGAAGCCCAGTTCCTTGATGCGGCTCATGCCCAAAGCCCGGCTAATCGGCGCCTTGCCCGGATTGTAGAAGGGCGTGGAATACAGGATCCAGCCGCCGGTGAGCTTCCCGATCTCCCCCCGCCCCAGCATCGCCTCGGTCAGCTTATACTGCTCCGAGAGACGGCGGTAGTTGGAGCAGCTTGTGGTGCGGTCGGAGAGACGCGCCGCCCGCAAGAGCCGCATGCACTCGGCGCCGCCCAGACCCAGAGGCTTTTCGCACAAAAGATGCTTCCCCGCGTCCAGCGCCTGCAGGCTCAGCTCAATGTGCGTGCGTTGCGGGGTGGCGATATACACCGCATCGGCCCCGCTTCGCGAAAGCGCTGTTGCATAGTCGGTATAGACCTTCTCCGCCCCGAGCTTCTCCGCCAGCGCTTGCGCGCGCTCCCCGTCCAGGTCGCACACCGCCACCAGGCGGGAGTGCTCCACCTCCGTCAGCGCCGGGCCCACCCGACGCCCGGCGATGTCTCCGGCTCCCACGAGTAGCCAGTTGACCGTATCCATTCCGGCGTTTCCGCCTTTCATTGTGATAGCCGACCGAAGCCATGCGGGCTTCCCCGCATAGCCGGAGGCCCGGGCCTCGCCTCTGCCCTACCCTATCCCGTAGAACGCCCTGGCCGTCTCGGTGGTCTTGCGCTCCACTTCCTCCACCGACACTTCCTGCAACTGCGCCAACACTTCGGCGATCATCGGGATATAGGCCGGCTCATTGCGCTTGCCACGCACCGGCTGTGGCGCCAGGTAGGGGCAATCGGTCTCCAGCACCAGGTGCTCCAGGCCGATGCGCTGGCCCACCTGCTGCAGGGCTTTGGCATTGGGGAAGGTCAGCGGCCCGGCCATCCCCAGCAGGAAGCCACGCTCCACGCAATTGCGGGCGAAGTTCAGATCCGAGCCGAAGCAGTGCATAACCACCTTCTGCCCGGGTTGCAGGTGCTCGTCGAGGATCTCCAGCGTCGCCTGTTCCGCCTCGCGACTGTGGATGATCAGGGGTTTTCCCACCTCTGCCGCCAGATGGATGAAGTCGGCGAACACCGCCTTCTGTTGGGGGCGTGGGGAATTATCATAGTGGAAGTCCAGGCCCGCTTCGCCGATGCCGACCACCTTCTCCAGCGCGGCCAGCTCCCGCACCTCATCCAGGATGGCCGGGGTGCAGTCCTTCGCGTCGTGGGGATGGGTACCCACCACGGCATAGAGCCCCTCGAACCGGTCGGCGAGCTCGGCGGCCCGCCAACTGGCGGGCACGTCGAAGCCGACGTTGACGATGATGCCAACGCCGGCCTCATTGGCCCTCTGCACGGCTTCAGCTTCCTGAAGGTAGAAGCGCTCGTGGTTCAGGTGTGCGTGGGTGTCGATGAACATGCCGGAAATCGCCCCTCGCCGCCCTGATGCGCGGCCGGGCGGCCGGGCTCAAAGATACCCTAGTTTCTCCAGCCTTGCAAAGACCATGTCCACCGCGGTGTCCGGATCCACCCTATGGGTCTGGATGCCCCCCTCAGGGTTGCCCGGAGCCCAGGTCAGAACGTCTTGTGCGCACAGGACAAGCCGCTTTGCATCGCGTTTCCCGCTGACGTGCACATCAAGGCCCGAATTAGGGCGTCCCGCATGGGCGACCATTGCAATAACGAAAAGCGCGATGGGTTCAGATAACATAAAGTAAATGACTTAAATCGGTTTAGAATGGGTATTGATGGGATGCACCATGATGGCGTTCGCCATAGGATTGCGGCGGCCGGAGCCCGGGGAACGCATGGGCGCGGGCTGCGAAACGAACAGCCGCCGTGTCACCAGCGACCGGCCGCGAACCACATGCACCGGGGGCCCGGGGAGCCGCCGGGTCACCGACAGACCTCTCCGCGCTCCGCGGCCGGCAGCGTATACGCCTGAGGAGGAATCGAGATGCGGCTGCATCTTCTCACCGATCCTGCGCGGTACACACGACGCCTTCCTTCCGCGGCCTTGGCCGCGGTGGCTCTCGCCCTGATCTGCGGCCAGGTGACGCCACCTGCCGCGGGCGAGGCCGACACAGAACCCGCGACGCGCGACCTGCCCGCCATCGCCGAAACCTTGAGGCAGGCCATCGCGGCTCTCCCGGATGGGAGGCACGCCTTTGGGCAGGCCCTTGCCCACGAAGCCCTGGCGGCGCTTCGTGACGCCGGTGCGCCCGCTCTGTCGCGCCACCAGACCAAGCTGCTTGTGAACACGGTCACGTACCTCGCGCAGTCCACCAGCCCAACGGCCGAGGAGATCGAGTACCGCAAGGCCTGGATGTACATGGCCACCCAGAGGCTTGCGGGGGCGCCCCTGACCGAGGAGGACACGGCTCGGGTGTGCACCCAGTGCACCGAGTTGCGCGATCGCCTCTACGCGGCAGCGAAGGAGCTGTTGCCCGATGATGCCGATCAGTTCCGCGACAGGACGCTGGGCCCGGTGACCGAAGCCCGCCTGCTCTGCGCAAGATCGCTACTGAAGGGCGGGCCCATGCATCCCATGTCGCCGGCCCAGCTCGATGAGCTCGTAGCCATCTTCCGGAAGGCCGTCGAGAAGGGCGAGGGCTCCGGCAAACCCCGGCGTCTCCTGCAGTTCGCGCTGGCCTCAACCAACGGCCGTCTGCAGGAGTACAGCACGGGCTTCAGCCCAGAGGATACGCCCCCCCGGGTTGCCGCGGCCGTCGAGGCAAAGCGCCAAGCTCACCAGCGGCGCCGTGACGCGGAAACCGCCGAGTTCGAGGCTCAGCACTACGGCTCGATCATGCGGTCGACGATGGGGGGATATGTCCGTCTCACGCTCGCCTCGTCAGCGGCTGTGGACGCCCTGGCGCTGTGGCACGAGCTGATACAGGCCGCAGCGCCCCGTCCCGGCGAAGTGAGGGCCGCTGTGGCGGCGGAGTTCTGGGACGACGGGGCTTTGGTCGCCAAGGCCGCCGGCACAGTCGAGTGGTCGGCCGAAGCCGAGGGAACCACAGAGGCCGCCCTGTCGGGCCAGGACCCCGCACGCACGTGGTTGGCCGACGTGTGGGACGGCCTGGAGTTGAGACTGGCCCGCACAGGGAATACCGTGGGCCTGCGCAGCGGCCTGGGTTCCGCAGAGATAGCCGGGACAGCGCTTCCAGTCGAGATCCCGCCCCTGGCTCAGTGCAAGGACGCGGAGATGGCTACTGACATGGCCCTGCAGGCCACCTCGCAGCGGCTCCTCTGGGGCGCTGTCCTGCCCCTGTGGCAGCAGGGCGAGGCACCGCCTGTCGACCTCTCACGGCTGTACGCGCCGGGGCTGGCCCCGCTCCTGTGGAGGTCCGTGCCGCGTGCGACCAGCGCATAACGCGTGGGCGAGCACATAGTGCTGCGCGACACCACGGGACAGGTCGTCGCGCGTCTGGTCGGGGAGGGCCAGGCCGATCCCGAGCGCGCCCCGGGCCTGCCTGAGACGATCGAGATCGAGCTGGCCCACCGACAGGTCACCGGGATGCTGGCCATGACGGTGCGGGGAAAGGGTCGCAAGGAGGTCACCTCCGCGCTGGACCTCGATGTCCGCAGCGCCCGGCTCCAGTTCCGCTCCGTTTCGGGGGTCGTGCTCCTCGACGAGTACAAGGCCTTCCGCGAAGACGGCACGCCGCTTTGCATCGTGACGTTCGGAGACGTGCAGGTCAAGGCCCCGGAGTAGGACGTCGTCACATTTGAAACCATTAAAATAAAGAAAACCGCGATGGCTTATAATAACATAAAGAAAATGACGCAAATGGGTTGACAACGGAGCTTGGGGGGGGGTACCATGACGGTGTTCGCAGTTGAATGGCGTGGTGGGTCGCACGCGACGGCAGGAGCGAGAGCGTTGCGGCGCCACGGGGCCAGGGCTCGCCTAGTCAGCCGGACGCGCCGAGAGCACGCTTCGGTGGCTTGCGCGGGCGTCTGACTCGATAGGCATTGCCAGTAGTACGGTTCGACGCATTCATCTCTTTTCTACCGTATTGATAACATATAGGTCCGAAGTTCTCATATAAAGCCGAGCAATATCTGCGAAGCCCAACGCACCTCCCACGTCATGTAAACATCAGCAAAGCCAACGGCGACCAGGGTCCATCGCCAGCACTAACGCCGCATCGGTACAGAAAGGACAAGAACTTCACCAAAGCGAGCCCATTGCGCCATTGAAAGGCGTTTTGCTACCCAGGTAGCACCGAGCTAACAGCAGTGCGGTATTAGCTCACCAGGCCGCCCCAGCTTGGCGAAAGGAGGGCGAGCAATGGCTGACGGATACGAAGTGACCAACTACTCGAGCACGAGTGCTCAGGGCACGATGAGTCCAATCGACTGTTGTGACAAAGCGTGCTCCTGCGGTTCTGGGCCAGCCCAGAACGACGACACCGACAGCAACATCGGGATGCGGGAAGTGCCCTAGCCGCGACCGAGGATGGCGCAATGGGCCACGTTTGCACCAGCACGACACTCCCCGCAGGCGCCTTGCGGCGAGGGACCAGAGAGGGGGGCACACAGCATGGGCGCGGAACCCGTGCAAGTTGGCACTACGTTCAGAACGCCATTCTGTCACGCATTCAAGACAAGAGAACGCCTATACGTGTATGACGTCAACACAAGCCAGATCATCGCGGTGGAGCCCGGACTCTGGCAAGCCCTGCGCCTACTTGAGACGGGCGCTTCTGACAGACTCGACGAGGACGCCCTGTCGGACCT
>CAYRFY010000145.1:0-14104 GCA_964423635.1 uncultured Armatimonadia bacterium
CCGGGCTTTCGAGATCGAACCCGAATTGACGGCCAAGATCCTCAAGCGCGGCTATCGCATCTACGAGGCCAATGCCAAAGCGGTGAGCCAGATCGACAACAGCCTCTCTCAGCTCATCCGGGCGACCACCGAGTAGCCCGCGGGAGCCAGCCACATACCGCAAGCAGACCAGACGGCCGAAGACAACGGGAACACATGCAGCCTCGCCAGATCGCGGCAATGTACCCGGAACCGGCAACAACCCTGAGGTGAATGCAAATGATGCGCTCCCTGTGGTCGGCAGCCACCGGCATGATCGCCCAGCAGCTCAATGTCGATACCATCGCCAACAACCTCGCCAACGCCAATACGGTGGGCTTCAAGAGGATGCGAGTAGACTTCCAGGACCTGATGTACCAGACCCTGCGGATGCCGGGAAGCCCGGCAACCGAGAGCGTCCAGCTTCCCACCGGAATCCAGGTGGGTCTCGGTACCCGCGCCGCCGCCACATCCAAGAACTTCGAGCAGGGCACCTACGAACAGACCGGCAACGACCTGGATCTCGTCATCGAGGGCAACGGCTTCTTTCAGGTCACCCTGCCCTCCGGCCAGACGGCCTACACCCGCGCCGGAGCCTTCAAGATGGACAGCGATGGGAACGTCGTCACCTCCGACGGCTACCCGCTGGAGCCCCCCATCGCCATCCCCGCCGATGCCACGGACATCTCCGTGATGTACGACGGCACCGTGGCCGTCACCATACCCGGGAATACCGATCCGCAGACGGTGGGCACCATCGAGCTGGCCCTGGTGCCCAACCCGGCGGGTCTGGCGAACATCGGGCACAACCTGTACCTCAACACGGCGGCCTCCGGCACCCCCACCAGCTCCGCCCCCGGCCTGGACGGGCTCGGCACCATCAGTCAGGGCGTCCTGGAGCTGTCAAATGTCCAGGTGGTGGAGGAGATGGTGAACATGATCGTGGCCCAGCGGGCCTACGAGGCCAGCTCCCAGGCGATCAAGGTAGCCGACGATATGCTGGAGACGGCCAATAACGTCCAGCGGTAATAGCCGCTCACCGGCCAACCATCCGGGGCGCCACTTCGGTGGCGCCCCACAGCCCACCTTCTGCGGAGTGATAGGAATGACGCGCCCTCTCGTGGTGACGATGATCTGGCTGACCGCAATGGCCTGGGCTGTGCCGACCCTCGACTCCGTGGAGTTGCGCCCGGCGGCGACGGTCTCAGCGGGTGCGGTGCTGCTGGCCGACATCGCTGTGGTCGAGCCGCCCGCAGCGGCCGGAGAGTTGGCCACCGTCGAGATCGGGCCCGCTCCGCTGCCCGGTGGCAGCCGCGAATTCGCGGCGGGCTACGTGCGTCTCAGGCTGCGGAAAGCCGGAGTCGACCTCAAGGGCGTCGCCTTCCGCGGCGCCGAGAGGGTCAGCGTCAGTCGTCAGGCTCCGCCGCCCACTGCGGCGACGGCCGCCACAGCAGAGCCCTCGGAGCCCCTCCGGCAGACCGCCGACGCGGCCCCGACGGCCCCGACCGCAGACGAACTCCCGCCGCCCCCCGCAGCCGCCGTGAAGCTACGACGCGGCACCATCTTCAAGCTGGTCCTGAGCACCGGGGGGCTCAGCCTCGAGGCGCTCGGAGAGCTGATGATGCCCTGCGCCGTCGGCGAGATCGGCAGATTCAGAGTCGCCGAGACCCGCGCCCTCGTGGCCGCACAGCTCACCAGTGCCAGTACAGCCGAGGTGATCCGATGAGCACCCACAGCAATCCTCGCTCAACCCGTAGAGCTTTCCCGCCCGCAGCCCTCGCGGCCGTCGGCGTGGTGCTGGCCGCGACGGTTCTGGCCTCGGCCGCCTGCGCCGATGGCGGGCTCTTCGTTCGCATGTACGGCGACCGCCGCGCCCAGGGCATAGGCGATACCCTCCACCTGATCATCGCCGAGACCTCCAGCGCCAGAATGAACGCCGGCGAGGGACACCAGAAGGACAGCGAGACCACGGTGGGGCCGGGGACGGGCTATCTGGACTTCATCAAGGCCCTCGGCTTCTCGGGCAGCAGCAGCTCCAGCGCCCAGGGCTCCTCGAGCCGAGACAACAAGATGAGCGCCCGGATGACGGTCCGCATCGCTCAGATCACCGATGCCGGCAACTTCGTGGTCGAGGGCGAGCGCACCGTGGTGGTCAACAAGGACCATGAGACCATCAAGATCCGCGGCGAGGTGCGTCCCAGGGACATCACCCCGGACAACGCGGTGTACTCCTACAACCTGGCCAACGTCCAGATCGACTATCTGGGAACCGACCCGCAGCAGCCGGGGCGCAAGGCGGGCATCATTACCCAGATCCTGAACTTCCTATTCTAGCAGGGCCCCCGCCGAGGCCCGGCACCCTCATCCGATACAGACACAGGATTCGGGAGACCGGGGCGCACTTAGGCGAGGGGAACCAGACGCACGCAGCGGACAGTAGCCGAACGGAGGCCACGTATGCCATCAACTCGCACCCCACGTCCTCGACCGACGTGCCGGGCCGCGGCTCTCGCTCTGACAGTTCTCGCGGCCACCACCGGCTTTGCCGCCCAGTCGGGACAGGTCAGGATCAAGGACATCGCCACGGTCGTCGGGTCGACGGGACAGAAGGTCATGGGCTACGGACTGGTGGTCGGCCTCGAGGGCACCGGAGATTCGCGTCGCTCCATCGTGACCCAGCAGGCGATGGCCAACATGCTCGAGAACTTCGATCTCAAGGTGAACACGGCGGACCTGACCATCCAGAACGTGGCCGCCGTCATGGTCACGGCGACCTTGCCCTCCAGTGCGCGAGTGGGCGACCGCATCGACGTGACCGTGGCCTCGATGGGAGACGCCACCAGCATCTACGGGGGTATCCTGCTCCCCACGCCGCTGAAGGCCAATGACGCCGATGTCTACGTGCTGGCCCAGGGGGCCGTGTCTATCGGCGGCTTCTCCGCCTCGGGCGGGGGGCAGAAGACGGACAAGGGCCATCCGGTGACCGGCATTGCCGTGAACTCCGGCGATGTGATCAAGGCCGTTCCACCCTCCCTGGCTCCCGATCAGGTGAACCTGAGCCTGAGACAGCCGGATTTCACCACCGCCATGCGCATCGCCGGCGCGATCAACACGCACCTGGGCTCCAGCGCGGCCAGGGCGGTGGCGGCGGAGAGCGTGGATGTAGTGGTTCCCGAGGACCGCCGGGGCGATATCGTCACCTTCATCGCCGACATCGAGGCCCTGAGGGTGCAGGGCGACACTCCGGCCCGGATCGTGGTCAACGAGCGCACCGGCACCGTGATCATCGGCGGTGACGTGCGCATTCTCCCTGTGGCCATAGCCCACGGCAGTCTGACCATCACGGTGAGCCGGCAGTACGACGTGTCCCAGCCGGCACCCTTCACCGGCGGTACCGCCCTGGTCCGCCCGGGTGTGACGCTGGGAGACGCCGGGAGTGCCGAGCCACCGTCGGCGGCCCCTCAGGCCGCCTTGCAGACCGGCACGGAGCCCACACCCCAGGCCGCGGAGGCGGAAGACGCCCCGGCGGAGCAGGCCCGGGCGGCCACGGCCCGCGGGCCCCAGGATAGGCCCACCGGACCGCTGCCCGGGGGGCCGGGAGGCGGCCACGATCGCGGGCGACCCGAGCAGCGACCGTCAGGGGCCAGAACCGTCGTCACCCCCAGGACCGAGCTTACGGTGGACGAGCAGCCCGCGTCGCTGATCGAGATCTCGGCCCAGACCCGGCTCGGAGACCTGGTGGATGCCCTGAACGCACTGGGCGTCAAACCCAGAGACCTCATCGCCATCCTTCAGGCACTGAAGACCGCCAATGCCCTGCAGGCCGAGCTCGTACTGATGTAGCGCACCGATAGACCAGAGGGCGCGAGATGACGTCTAGCCAAGCTCCGTCTCAGACCGAAGAGCACGGCACGGAGGTACGCCTCGGGTCGGTGCCACGGCCGGGCGGCGAGCCGTCTGGCTCGCCGAGTCGGGCTCGAAAGCCCGACCTACGGGGTGTCCAACGGCGCGGCTGCGAACGGCGGGGCTGCGCCGCGAAACTCGCCCCAAACGTCAGGAAGTCCGCCCATGGAGGCATCTAGTTGGGAGGGATGCGCGTGCGAATCGGATCGGGATCGGTACCGAACCCGGGGGCCGGCGGGAACGTTACGGAGGCGGCAGGTGCCAAGGCGCTGGCTCTGCGCAAGGCCGCACAGGACTTCGAGGCCATCTTCATCAAGCAACTGCTCTCCGGTGCACGCAGCGGCACCCCGGGTGAGAGCCTGTTTGGCCCCAATGTTGCATCAGACATCATGTGGAACATGCAGGATCAGTCGCTGGCCCAGTCCATTGCCAGATCCCGGGGCATCGGGCTGGCGAAGGTCATCGAGCAGCAACTGGGCGAGAGCCTGAAAAGCCGCGCCACCGCCGACCCGGGAAACGACGCGGCTGAGGGGAACGACTCATGAAAGCAATATTGCACAGCACCGACTACTCGCCCAGACAGGTCACGAACCGCGGGGGCGGTCGCCCGGCGGACGGGGAGACCGCCCGCCGGTCGGTGCAGGGCTGCAGTGCCATTCTTTCCGTCGGGGCGCAGCTTCACCTGGAAGCCCGCCGCGTCTACCAGGCCACGGCCCAGGAACGCGCCGAGAAAGTCGATCGCCTGCGCCAACAGGTGCAGGCCGGGGCTTACAGGATCGACACCGCCGGACTGTGTGACTCCTTACTGGCCATCTCGCAAGAGGGGAGCGATAGCTGATGATGAACTCCGCTCAGGTCCGGCACGCCTTGCCCACACACGACACGGCGATGTCTCTCACCACCCTGCACTCGCTGCAGGCGGAGACCGACGAGTATGGCCGCCTCAGTGCCATGCTGCGCGCCGTGCGCAGGCTGTTCGCCGAGAACTCACACCAGGAGGCCCAGGCTTCCTGCGAGGGCGTCCTGCAGATGGCCAGAGAACTGGAACAGCGCGCGATGCAAAGGCGCCAGCTCTGCGACATCAAGGGCGTCTCGAGGAGCGCCGAGGACCTTCGAGACCTCGAATACGAGAGCGCCTGTGCAGACCTACTTAGCGCTCAGCTCCGAACCCGTAGCGAGCTGGTGGCTACCATGGAGTTGCTGTCCGACATGCGTGGCCACACCGCGGCCTTCCGGAATCTGCTCATCGGGGGCGCCTCCGCAACGTATGACCGAAACGGTCAGACGCTGGACGCGGGGGGGCAGTAGCCATGGCCCTCTCCACCCTACAGATCGCCAAGACGGCGATCCTGGCCCGACAGGCCGAGATCGACCTCATCTCCAACAACGTGGCCAACGTCAACACGGTGGGCTATGCCAAGAGGCGTGCGGTGCTGACCACCATCGCCGGGGCACAGAACTCCACCTACTCCGCCATCGGCCAGGGCGTGTCGCTGTCCGCCATCCAACGCCTGGGGGACAAGCTCCTCGACGCGCAGATCGACGTCGAGACAGGCCAATTGGGGCAGGAGCTGGTGTTCGCCCAGAGCCTGGCGGAGATCGAGACCATCGTCGGGACCAGTTCGGGCACGGGATTCACCAACGCTCTCAATGAGCTGTTTGACAGCTTCAGTGATCTGGCGGCCGACCCCTCGGCCGACACCCCTCGCCACGCCGTGATCGCCGCGGGCGAGGCCCTCTGCGATGAGGTGCGCCAGGTCCGGGAGCAGCTCCTGAACGCTCTGTCGCAAAACGACGCCCAGCTCACGCAGCTCGTTGCCGACGTCAACTCGCTGGCGGAGCAGGTGGCGACCCTCAACCGCAGCGTCGGTGCCGGCGGGGGCCCGGAGAAGGCTCCGGACCTGGCCGAGGAGAGGGCCAACGCCGTCACTCAACTGGCCAGACTGGCCGGGGCGGTCAGCAGCACCCGGGAAGACGGGACCGTCGACGTCTACATCGGGGGGCACCTCCTGGTGCAGGGGGATCTGGCGCTGAGTCTGACCACCCTGCCCGACGGCGGGTCACCGCCCATGATGGCGGTGCAGTTCAAGGGCAATACCCCTCCCGAGGCGTTGGGAGGCGAGCTGCAGGGCACTTTGGATGCACGAGATCGAGCCATCAAACCGGCATTGAACACACTCAACGGCTTCGTCTTCGATGTGGCGGACGCCATCAACGGCCTGCACAGCACCGGCTATGCGCTGGACGGGACCACCACCGGACTGAACCTGTTCACCTACACGCCGGGAGATGAGGCCGGGACGTTCGCGCTCAGCTTGGCCATCGTGGCCGACCCCAGTCTGATCGCGGCGGCCGATACCGCCGGACAGCCCGGCAATGGTGGGATCGCCCTGGCCCTCGAGGCCCTGCGCACCGAGCCGGCTGCGGGTCATACCTACTCGCTAATGACCGAGCACTCCGACTATGTGGCCACGCTCGGGGTCCAGGTGGCCTCGGCGGAAGCCAGGTCTGACGCCAGGCAGACGGTGGTGGATACGCTGGAGACCCGGAGACAGGACTTGTCCGGTGTTTCACTGGACGAGGAGGCCGTCTACCTCACCGAGGCCCAGACGGCCTATAACGCCGCCTCCAGGATCGTGCAGATCGCCATCGAGATGATGGACACCATCCTTGCTCTGGGCGCGTAGCGGTCGGCCCCGCAGACCCGCGGCCGTCGCGACGGAGCAGACACAGACCGCTGGAGTAAGCCATGCGAATCGGAACCAACGCTTTCTTCCGACACATCACCAGGACCGTGAATGAGTCCGAGGCCGATCTGGGTAGACTGTCGGTGAAGCTCAGCAGCGGCAAGCGCATTCAGTACGCCTCTGAAGACCCGCTGGGAAGCCAGATCATCAGCCGGGCGAAGACGACGGCCGCTTCCGCCCAGGCCCGGGTTCGCACCCTGCAACAGGGCGTGCGCCTGTGCCAGCAGACCGACGTCGCCCTGGACAGCATCGCCGGCTGGCTGCAGGAAGCCACCGAGCTGGCCTCCTCGGCCACGCAGTCCATCGGGGCCACGGACGCCGTGCGCCAGACGGCGGCCGCCTCCATCCGCTCGGCGCGTGACGCCATGCTTCAGGCCGCCAATTCCATGTCCGGCGACCGCTATCTGCTCGCCGGGTACCAGGACCGCACCGAACCCTTCCAGGAGGTGGCAGGCGTCGTCGTCTACAATGGCGACGCGGGGCAGCTCACGGCGCCACTGGGTTCCGGCCGCACCGTACCGATCGCCATCCCGGGGGACAGGGTCTTCAATTTCGACGGCAGCGAGCCCGGAATCGGCAATGCGTTCCAGGTGCTGGACGACCTGGCCACGGCCATCGAGAGCGGAGACATCCCCACCGCCCGAAACCTCACCGACGATGTGAGTGCCCTGTTTTCTCACGTCACCACGCTGCGCGGCAGCATCGGCACCTATCAGGTGAGGCTCGAGGCCAACATCAGCGTCCTGGAAGAGATCGAGCTCAACTGCAATGAGGTGCTCTCCGACGAGGAGAGTCTCGACCTGGCCGATGCCATCACGGAGTACACGGCCAAGGAGACGGCCTACTCGGCCGTCCTTAACGTGTTCTCCCGCATCATGTCGATGGCGAACCTGTTCGACCTGACCCGCTAGCCGAATCGCCGGCGAGGCCCGGGGCCGGCCCCAACCACCGCCGGTGGCGCGGGCCTTCAGGTCCGCGAACCTGTCCGGGTCCGGTCCGAGAAGAGCAGCCGCACCATCTGACAACTCTCTTCATCCCTGCCACAGCCCGTCTGTGGCGACTCCCACTGCCCGTCTCGCCCGCGCGCGGTGATAACCAGATAGACCGGAGGCACCCCATGTCTTACCGCACCGCAAGGTTTGGAGCCATTGACTTCGCCGACAGCGACGTCATCACCATCCGCGCAGGCATCGTACCCTTCGTTGCCGCCAAGAGGTTTGTCATCCTGTCGGACCCGGAGGAGTGGCCCTTCTCCTGGCTGCAGTCGCTGGACGACCCGGCCCTGGCCTTCGCGGTAGCGCCGATCCCCCTGCTCTTCCCCGAGCACGGCGCCAGACTCGAGGCGATGAGGAAGAGGTCTTCGGGCGGCCGCGCCAACCCCGATGAGACGATGTGGGGCATCGTCGTCCTCGACCCGGACCCGGCGCGCCTGACCATCAACCTCCTCGCCCCGGTGTTCATCGACTTCGAGACCATGGAAGGCGAGCAGAAGGTGTTCGACGGGCCGGTGGAGTACGCCCGCGAGTTCATCCAGCCCGCTCTCATGGCCATGGAAGTGGCCTAGGGCCTCCGCAAACACCACCCTTACATGCTCACGGAACGGACGCCGGCACCAAAGCCGGCGTCCCGCGGGTTCTGCGGCCCCTCGCCCCTCTTGCCCCGCCCCTGCAGCGGCTGCGTTGTTTACACTGTACCGGCCCGGCGAGCGGCCGGTGGCGCGCGGATTGCAGATGTACGGCGGAAGCCCCGGACTCGGGGCCGGCGGAGGCTCTGGTGGCGTCGGGCAGAAGCCTCGGTACAGCGGGCAGGCACCATAGGCGCCCCCCCGAATGCCGGCTGCCCTGACGAAGTCGGCCGTCGTGAGAGGCCGGAGACAAGAGCGCCCTGCGGCATCGCCCACGGCGCAGACGGAACTCGTCCACCACTGCCCGAGGCCTGGCATCGGCCGACAGGACCCGGGGACAGTGGGCAACAGACTACTGGCTGCTGCGGCGGAACCCGCGGCGCGACGGCCCGCACAGGGCACGCATCCAAGGAGGTTTGCACATAGATGTCGCTGACACGGATCAATAACAACATCGCCGCACAGAACGCAGCACGCAACCTGACGCTGAACACGGCGCGGATCAGCAGCTCGATGGAGAAGCTGAGCTCCGGCCTGAGGATCAACCGCGCCGCCGACGATCCTTCCGGCCTGGTCATGTCCGAGGTGCTGCGCGCACAGATCTCGGGCCTCGACAGTGTGCAGCAGAGCGTGCTGGAGGGCGTCAACGTCATCAAGACCGCTGAGGCGGCGCTCAATGAGCTCAGCTCGCTGCTGCGGCAGATGCAGGACCTCGCCCTGACATCCGCCTCTCCCACCAACCTCAACACCACCAGCCGCGAGGCCCTCAACGCACAGCTCGTCGAGGCCATGGAGACCATCGACCAGATCGCCTCCACCACCGCCTACGCGGGCACCAAGCTCCTCGACGGTAGTCTGGGCTTCTCGGTCACCGAGAACGCCACCACCGAGTTCCCCAACGATGGCGTCAATATCAAGGTCCTCCCTCCCGGCATCGCCGTGGGCTGGAGCGGCGACGTGGACATCGACATCACCCAGGAGCTGTCCGCCGCCACGATCACCACGTCGCAGATCATCACCGTCACGGGCCTTAACGTGCCGGCGGGCGCCACCGTGACCGTAACCATCAACGGCACCGGCATCGCCTTCACAGGCGCCCCCGTCACCGGTACAACCTACTCGGCCGCCCAGATCGTGGACGCCATCAACGCTGAGAACTCCGCTACCGGTGTGACGGCGTCGCTGCAGAACGTCTCTCCGGGCTTCGACCAGGTCGCGCTCACTCACGACAACCTCGGGGCCGACTACAGCGTCGCCTTCTCGGAGAGCGGCTCATTCCTCAACGGAGGCTCCGCGGCCAACGACACCGGCACCGACGCCCTGGGCACGATGACCCTGGTAGGGTCTGGAGTGGCACCCATCGCACTCACCGGAGACGAAACCGGTGTACTCAGGGACGCGTACGGCAACAACTTCACGCCCTCGCCCGTGACTCTGGCGGCCGGCACCTACTCGAGCATCGCCACCGTGACCAAGAACGGCGAGGCCGCTTTCCAGATCGGGACCAACGCCAACGACCTGGCGGTGCAGAGCATTCAGGCCGTCAACTGCGAGACCCTGGGCATCGATACCTGTGACGTCACCACCGTGAGCGGCGCCAATGCGGCGATCCCGCTGATCCAGACCGCCATCGAGACGCTCAGCGCCATCCGCGGTGAGCTGGGTGCCTTTCAGGCCAATACGCTGGAGTCCCAGAGCCGCTCGCTGGCCGTGGCACGCGAAAACCTGTCGGCATCCGAAAGCGCGATCCGCGACGTGGACTTCGGCACGGAGATGGCGGAGTTCTCGACCTCCCAGATCCTCGTGCAGTCGGCCACATCGTTCCTCGCCCAGGCCAACTCGCTGCCGCAGAATGTGCTGCAGCTCATCCAGGGCGGCTAGCGGACGGACTTCGCCCGCTGGAAGTAGCCCACAGGACCCGATGACCGGCAATCCGCGCGGCACGCGCCGTGCCGCCGACAGCGGCAGTTCCGAGGACATGGACCGTCCTTTGCCCACCGGGACGTCTTGCCTGCTACGCACAATCCGGCCCCACGCACGGAAGCAGGGGGCCTGCCGGTGTCGCCGACTTCGGGCATGACAGCCAGGATGGAAGGCCCGCCCCGGGCCACGGAGAAAGACCCGGGGCGGGCTTGGGTGTGAAGCGGCCTCGCCCGGTGACTCATAGCCCTGGCCCGCTCCAGACCCAAGCCCGGATGTGACTCCAAGTCAACGTTAGGCGGCCCTCCGACCCGTCGGAGGGCCCGGCCCTCCGGCCTCACGCCGGACGCCACCAGGTGGCTCACGGATGAACCGATCAGTTGTGTCCAAGGGGGGACCCTGATGCTGGTGTTGACCAGGCAGGTCGAAGAAGACATCCGAATCGGCGATGACATCTGCGTCAGGGTGCTCTCCGTGCAGGGGGGGCAGGTGCGCATCGGCATCGAGGCGCCGCCGCAGATCCCCATCTACCGCGGCGAACTGCTGGCCGCCGTGGAGCGCGAGAACGTCGCCGCCAGTCGGCCCGACCCCGGCGGCACCAAGGGCCTGCGCAGCGCCGCCAAGCTCGCGGCAAGTGCCGCGAAGACCAAGACGGGGCAGCCTCCCGCGCCCGCCAAGGGACCCGAAGTTTACCGCAAGCGACCGCCGCGCTAGTCAAGGCCGCAGTGAGCGTGCCGATAATCCCCTCGCGACGCGTTGCGGGGAGGTTACGATCGGGTTGCCCGGCCGGTACTTGCGGCCACAACCGCGACCATCCCCGGCACGCCCCTCGCAGCCGAAGGTTGCTTCGGTAATCTGCAGTCTCCTCAGCGCAAGGATGCGATGAGGGTGGCCGAGAGGCCACACCGGCCTTCCGGCCAAGGTCAAGGAGGACCTTAGCCCATGTCCCTGACTCGGATCAACAACAACATCATGGCCAACAACGCCCAGCGGAACCTCTCGCTGAACACGGAGCGGATCTCCAAGTCCATGGAGAAGCTCAGTTCAGGTCTGAGGATCAACCGCGCGGCGGACGACCCGGCCGGCATCGTCATGTCTGAGGCCCTGAGGGCCCAGGTTTCCGGTCTCGATGTCGTGCAGCAGAACGTGTCGGAAGCCGTCAACCTCGTGAAGACGGCCGAGGGCGCTCTCAGTGAGGTCAACAGCCTCCTGCGTCAGATCCAGGACCTCGCCCTGGATTCGGCCTCGGACAGCACCAACACCGCCGACACCCGAGCCGCCCTCCAGGCACAGCTCGACTCGGCCCTCACCACGATCGATTCCATCGCCGCCAACACCAAGTACGCCGGCATCAACCTCCTCGACGGCACCGTGGGCAACAAGATCACCAACGACCAGCCGGGCATCGTCTCCAACGTCAACTTCGTGACCACCGGCTTTGCCACCGGCGACATTCAGATCGACGTCACCACCGCCGCCGAGCAGGCAGTGGTCGTCGGCACCACCACCTATACCGCCGTCGGCGACGCCCTCAAGGCCGCCGGCAGCCTGTACATCAACGACACCTTCATCGACGACTTCACCACCGCCGACACGGTCCAGGGCATGATCGACACCATCAACGCCAAGAGCCACCTGACCGGGGCCAAGGCCGTCTATGTGGACAACGGCGCCGGTGGCGTGGACACCGTCAAGATCGTGTCCAACGAGTACGGCGACGCCACGACGCTGAAGGTCGTCCAGGTCGGCCAGACCATGTTCAACAACGCCACCGGCACGGTCACCGACGCCGGCGTGGACGTGGCGGCAACCGTCACCATCGGCACCACGGCCCACGTGTTTGGCAACGGCGAGGGCCTCGTCCTCGAGGACCTCAACGGCAACACAATCACACTCAGCGAGACCGGCGGCGCCGTCGTTCACAACCTCGGCGTCATCGGCGAGCTCACCAGCGGTGCGGCCTCGTTCCAGACCGGTCTGAGCGACACCGAGCAATCCGAGATCGTGATCAACAGCGTCTCGACGACCACGCTGGGCATCGCCACCCTGGACGTCACCAGCGCCACCGGTGCCCAGGCGGCGCTGAGCACCATCGCCACGGCGATCGACGCCGTCAGCACCCTGCGCGGTCAGCTCGGTGCCTTCCAGGCCAACGAACTCGAGTCGCAGGGCCGGTCCCTGGCCACGGCTCGCGAGAACATCGCCGCCTCCGAGAGCGCCATTCGCGACACGGACTTCGGCGCCGAGATGGCCGAGTTCTCCACCGCCCAGATCCTGGTGCAGTCGGCCACGAGCTTCCTGGCTCAGGCCAACTCGCTGCCCCAGAACGTGCTCTCCCTGATCCGCGGCTAATCCCCGCAACCTGACGGGCACACCCGGGGGGCCGGTTCGCCGGCCCCCCGTTCGATTCGTGGATACTCGTGACACGGGGTCATGCCCCCCGATCTGGGGCTGCGTGGCCCGCTCGACCCGGGCGAGTCAGATCGCCGATACGGGGGGCACCTTGACAACGTAGGCGACAGCAACGCCACCTCCTTGGCGTGGAATCACCATGCGTTGCGTGCGTGATACATCGGCGATGGCTCCGCTTTACCGCAGGCGAGGGTAGGTCGGTCAATAGCGCCCTTCGGCCCGCCGATAATGCTCCTGGCAGGCCGAACACCCGAAATCCCGCTCCGGCGCAATCGGGTCGGCAGCCACGGTGGACCTTCGCACCCAACCTCATCGCCCGAGCGGCAAGGATGTCGCGGGCACAGTCGGGCCAGGCCCCGACCACGGTCAAGGAGGACCAGGTAATGTCCCTCACGCGTATCAACAACAACATCATGGCGCAGAATGCGCAGAAGAACCTGTCGCTGAACACCGACCGTCTCAGCCAGTCGATGGCCAAGCTCAGTTCAGGTCTGCGCATCAACAGCGCGGCCGACGATCCGGCCGGTCTCGTCATGTCCGAGACCATGCGCGCACAGGTCTCCGGCCTGGACGTTGTCCAGCAGAACGTGTCTGAAGCCGTGAACCTCGTCAAGACGGCTGAGGGCGCCCTCAGTGAGGTCAACAGTCTCCTGCGCCAGATCCAGGATCTGGCTCTCGACTCGGCATCCGACAGCACCAACACCGCCGATACCCGAGCCGCCCTCCAGGCGCAGCTCGACTCGGCCCTGACCACGATCGACTCCATCGCCGCCAACACCAAGTATGCCGGCATCAACCTCCTGGACGGCACCGTCGGCAACAAGATCAGCAACAACCAGGCGGGCAACGTCTCCAGCGTCAACTTCGTGACCACCGGCTTCACCACCGGCGACATCGAGATCGATGTCACCACCGCCGCCGAGCAGGCCACGGTCAGCGGCACCACGACCTACACCGCCGCCACCGATGTCCTGAAGGGCGCAGGGTCGCTGTACATCAACGACACCTTCATCGCCGACTTCACCACCACCGACACGGTCCAGGGCATGATCGACACGATCAACGCCAAGAGCGACCAGACCGGCGCCAAGGCCGTCTACGTGGACAACGGCGCCGGTGGCGTGGACACCGTCAAGATCGTGGCCAACGACTACGGCGACGCGACAACTCTGAAGGTCGTGCAGGTCGGCACCACCATGTTCAATACTGCCGCCGGCACGGTGACGGACGCCGGCGTAGATGCCGCGGCGACGGTGACCATCGGCGGCACGGCACACGTCTTCGCCACCGGCGAGGGCCTGGAGCTTGAGGACCTCAACGGCAACAAGATCGCACTCACCGAGCTGGGTGGCGCCTCCGTCCACAACCTGGGAGCCGTAGCCGAGCTGGTCAGCGGGAACGCCTCGTTCCAGACGGGTCTGTCGGCCTCCGAGAAGTCCGAGATCGTCATCAACAGCGTGTCCACCACGCAACTGGGCAT
>CAYRFY010000146.1:0-14074 GCA_964423635.1 uncultured Armatimonadia bacterium
GCGCCACGCCGCCTCTTCCCTGGCGCGTACCCCGCGATGGCAAAACCGATCCACATCAGAGGGCTGCGGAAGAAGCTCCCCGCCACGTTCTCCCGCGGACGGGCCCCCACCACCTCCACCGGCAGAAACAGCAGCGGGTACGTGAGCCGCTCCCGGTCCGACCACTGCTTCTGGAACAGGCCCACCAGGCACATCACCGAGAACACCATGGCCATCTGGAACACGGACCAGGCCAGGAGCGGCGTGCGCCAGACGGCCCAGGGGATGTGCCCCGTCGCCGAGCCCTCCGCCCAGCGGAAGATCACGCTCTCGTCCTTGGGGAATAGCCAGTCCGGGTACTGCTCGAAGATCCGCTCCCAGCCATTGGCGTCTGTGGCCAGGTACTTGCCGGTGGCGAAGTAGTGCAGCAGATAGCCGCCGCGCTCCATGGGCAGGGAGATCGATAGCGCCGCGTAGATGATGAGCAGCTCGGCGGTGGTGAGCGGGCGCAGGAACCGGGGCAGGCCCTTGACCCGCCCCAGCATCTGGTTCAATCCGTACAGCAGCAGGAGGATGAAGAACGGCTGCACCGGCGGCGAGGTGTACGGCACCCAGTTGATCCGCACGAACCCCGGCTTGGTGGTGAGCAGGTAGATGGCGAAGGTCAGCACGACGGACAAGACCAGCGCCCGGGCGGACACCCCCACCAGAGACTGGATACCGGCACCGTCGCTTTGGCCTCCCGACTTCACCGGCGCAGCTTGCTTCATGGCGCGTAGCTGGTCCTCTTCGTGGTCATGCGCGGCCCCGGAGGCCCGGACGGCATGTGACTTTGGACTCGCCGCACCCGGAATAGCAAGTCTAAGGCGACGACAGGCAAATGTAAAGCGCCGCAAGACCGTGGTCCGGGCGCAACGCGGCGGTGTCCTGCCGGCGCGAAGCACAGATGTCCCGTTAGCGCTGCGGACGGCGGCGCCCGGCGACGCGCCTCAGCCCCTTGCCCCGGACATCTCCGGAACGAAACAACTCTGCAATACCCCCCGAGTATGATCAGATCCTAATCCCGGACAGTGGCCGAACCGGCAGGTGCCTGGGTGCAAAGCGACGCATAGTCCATGGCGTTGACAATCTGTGATTGTCAACTGCCCGATGTCTGGGGTACTATCCCGCAACCTGCCCGGATTGGCGGGCATACCACTGAGGAGGACCGTTACATGGCACGAAGGACCGGTTTCACTCTCATCGAGCTGCTCGTTGTCATCGCGATCATCGCGATCTTGGCGGCCATCTTGTTCCCTGTGTTCGCCAGAGCCCGGGAGAAGGCGCGGCAGTCAAGTTGTCTGAGCAACACCAAGCAATTGGTGCTGGCTCATGCGGCCTATGTCATCGACTATGACGGTTTCACCTGTCCCAGCTACCTGCCCGGTGCGCCGGCTGTGTTCTGGGGCCAGTTGCTGCAGCCGTACACCAAGAACCAGGGCATCTTCGTGTGCCCCTCCTCGCCAACCCAGGGCGGGGGCGGGATTGGTACCACCAACATGGGCTACGGCTGGAACTACTACTACCTGACCTACGCACCTCCCGGACGCACCCCCAACTACGGCTACGCCACCGCCCACGAGAGCCAGATCAAGTCACCCGCCGACACCATCGTCCTGGGCGACAGCCGCGACAATCTGGACTACGTGATCCGCAACGACCCCATTAACACAACCTACTCCCCGGAGTTCCGGCACAATGATGGCGCCAACTTCGGCTTCATGGACGGTCACTCCAAGTGGATGAAGTCCAACGACGCGCTGCAGATCGCCCACTGGGACTGCGAGTAGGTCGGCCACAGGCGTGAGAATGTAACGCACGAACACAGCGAAGCCCGGCGCACCCCGCGCCGGGCTTCGCTCTGACTGCTGTCCCGGGCCCGCCGCCGGCGGACCATTCGCTCACGCCGTCTCAGCCGTCCCCCGGCCTCTCTCAGCCGTTCTCCTTCCGTTCTCCCTGTCTCTGTGTCTCTGTGGTCGGCCGTCCTTCGTGGAACTCTGTGCTCTCTGTGTCTCCGTGGTGAGCCGTTCCCCGCCGCTCACGGCCCCCACAGCCACACCGGCTGCTCCGTGGCCTCGGGCGTCATGGCCTTGCAGTGCCCGTCGACGAACAGGAAGTTGGCGACCCCATTGTGTCGCGGGTCGATCTGCCACATCCACGCGGAGGAATGGGTGTTGCTGGGGTAGCTCGAGGCGCACGAGACACCTTCCGTGTCGCACAGCAGGATCGTCGTCGAAGGTTCCTGGATCGCCCCCATGAAGCGCGTGTAGGCCAGATCGTAGTTCCAGCCGTAGCTGAACTTGTGGCTCTTGGTGTGCGAGGGGCAGGAGATCAGGTTGGGGTGCCGCATGTAGGGACCGATGGCATCGCTCCAGAACACAAGTTCCGTGGCGCTGACGTTGTACACCGCGATGGGCATCATCTCGTCGTGGTCGCCGGCGTACATCTCCACCGCCAGTCCCAGTTGCTTGAGGTCTGCCATACACCGCGTCTGCCGGGCCTTCTCCCGGGCCCGGGCGAACACGGGAAACAGGATCGCCGCCAGAATGGCGAGGATCGCGATGACCACGAGCAGCTCGATGAGTGTGAAACCGCGGCACCGGTGAGACATCCTCCATTCCTCCTCTGCGGTAGCCTTGCGGTGCCCGACGCCCCGCCTACTCCTGCGGCACACGCAGGGCCACCGGTCGGAGCAAGTCGGGATGCTCCATGATCAGACGCTCGCGACTCACCTCTCCGCTGAGCCGCGGGAAGTCGGTATGGGGCGCGGCCTTGGGCAGGTGGCCCCACGCCATCACACCCGACTGCACATCCATGGCCGTCAGCAGCCACTTCCGTTGCTCGGCGGAGAGCGATTCCACTGGAAGACTGCCCTGGTCGCGGAGCATCACCCGTTGTGAGGTTGTCAGGTGCTCCGCCAGTCCGCGGAGGATCCGGGCGAACCACCCCTGAAACTGGGGCAGGCTGAGCGAGGCCCACGACCGCGTTTCCGGCGGCCCCTCCTGAACCAACGCAGCCCGCACCTCGTCCAGGTAGCCCTCCAGAGACGCCATGGTCTGCTCTGAGCCCGCGGCCATCGCCGGCACGGGTTTCGACGAGGGCATCTGTCCCACCGCAAGCGTCCGCAATGCAGGCTCGACCTGGCAGTCCATGCTCCAGGTCTTGCCCACCTGCGCCAGCACCTCCAGGAACCCCCTGTCCTGTAAGTCCACCGTCCCCCGCTTCTCGGACGGAGGCATGGTGGAGAGCACAAAGCTCATGGGCGGGCAGAGCCGGGCGAGCACCTCGTCAAGCGAGGCGTCGACGACCTTCAGGGAGATGGGGTCAGCCAGAAACGCGCCGATCGGCTCGGCACCGGGCTCCGGGGTGAAGGCGCCATCCGCGGTCCAGGTCAGGCTGCGCCCGTCGGCGGAGGTGAGCTGCACCTTCTCGAACCCGTCGGGCTCAGGCAGCCAGGCCACGCGGCAGCCATCGCACAGCGGCCCTCGACAGGAGTAGTCCGCCGGGCGGGAGAGCCGGTCGCGCACGGTGGACACGAACAGGGGCAAGACGAGAAGCGTCAAGGGCCGCCGCTGCTCATCAGTGAGAGTGGACCACTTCCACTCGACCGGCCCGTCCTCGCCATCCAGCACGAGACGAGCAAACTCGCCGATGCGTTCCAGCATCCAGGCGCGGTCGGCCGCGCCGCTCCCGATACAGGCGTCGGCCACTTCCGGCGTGAGGCGCTTCAGCAGGGCGACCATCGACGGCCGATCCGCCGGCCCCACCAGCAGCCACCCCGGCTGCTCCAGCTTCCACCGGCCTCCCGTGATCCACTCCAGCGAGCCCAGCAGCCGGTACGCGGGACCGCTCCCGTAGACACGAAGCGCAATGTCCTTCAAAGCGTCGTCGCAGGCAAGCGGGACCCCGCCGGTTGCGCAGACCTGGGCCAGCAGGGACCCGATAGTGACCTGGGAGCCGTCGAAGGACATCTCGACGGTGAGACCGGCGTAGGCGGCGGGTGAGAGCAGGGCGACAAGAACGGCTGTCAGGGTGAGTACCGCGGTATGGCGGGACATGCGAGGCCTCCTGACGAGTAACCGATGCCGGAGCATGGCGTGACGCGTCGAGCGCATCACATGCGCGTACAACGTAGGTGCCCGGAGGTGCCCGGAGCTGACGGGGTAAGGGGGGCGGCCGGAGCCGAGACAGAAACGAGGCCATCTTGACCTCAAGCTCATCTTCGCCCTATTCGTATGACATCAGACTTCCTATTGGGTTTCAGGGCTCAGCCGTCCCCCGGCCTCTCTCAGCCGTTCTCCTTCCGTTCTCCGTGTCTCTGTGTCTCTGTGGTCAGCCGTTCCCCGCCTCCCTATGCCGTTCTCCTTCCGTTCTCCCTGCCTCTGCGTCTCCGTGTTCGGCCGTCCCTCCCGCCCGGCCGCGTTTGCGCGCAGCCGCGAAGGTCTCCGGGCCGACCACAGCGAATAGCGCTGTCGGCAGATTGCCGCTCATCCAGGGAGGTCATCCCATGTCAAAGCTCGCCCTCAACGGTGGCACCAAAGCCATCGACAGACCCATCGGCAAGCCGTGGCCGCAGTTCGGCGAAGAAGAGAGAGACGCCCTCAACCAGGTACTGGAATCCGGCATCTGGTGGCGTGGCGGATACCAGGACTCCAAGGCATCCTGGGTCGGCAGATTCGAGGACGCCTTTGCCACTTATCAAGGCGCCAACCACGGCGTGGCCTGCACCAACGGCACTCAGGCCATTGAGCTGGCGCTCAAGGCCGTCGGTATCAAGCCCGGCGATGAGGTTATCGTGCCCGCCTCCACCTTCGTCGCCACCGCCACCGCCGTGATCCTCGTCAACGCTATTCCTGTCATCGTGGACATCGAGCCCGACTACTACCAGATGGACCCCGACGCCATCGCGGCCGCCGTCACCCCCCGCACCGCGGGCATCATCCCCGTCCATTACGGCGGCTTCCCCTGCAATATGGACCGCATCATGCAGATCGCCGAGCGCCACAAGCTCTTCGTCATCGAGGACTGCGCCCACGCCCACGGCAGCCGGTGGAAAGGCAAGGGCTGCGGCACCTTCGGCCAGTTCGGCACCTTCAGCCTCCAGATGGGCAAGAACCTCACCTGCGGCGAGGGCGGCATCGTCCTCACCGACGACGACGAGCTCACCGCAAAGGCCTTCAGCTACCACCATATCGGCCGCATCGCCGACCGCCCCTTCTACGAACACCACATCGTCGCCAGCAACCTGCGCATGACCGAGTGGCAGGGCGCCATCGCCTACACTCAGTGCCAACGCCTCCCGGAGCAAAACGAGCGGCGCATGGCCAACTTCCGCCGCCTCGAGGCCGGCCTGCGGCAGATCCCCGGCGTCGATCCCATCGACTGGGACGAGACGATCGTCACCCGCCGCGGCTGCTACTTCTACCACTTCAAGTTCAAGAGCGAGCAGTTCGAGGGGCTCAGCAGGGCCCGCTTCGTGGAGGCCATGGGGGCCGAGGGCCTCGGCATCGGCAGCGGCCATCTGCATCCGATCCAGAAGAACCCGCTGTTTACAAACCACAATTTCGGCCCCGTCGGCTGGCCGAAGGACGCCGTCGTCCCCGACTACGAGCACGTGCCGACCCCCGTGGCCGACCGCGTCCTGGAGGAGGAAGGCTGCTCTCTGGGGCACTCCCTGTTCCTCGGAGACGAGACCGACATGGATCTGATCCTGCAGGCCATCGCCAAGGTCCGCGAGAATGTAGCGGAGCTGCTCTGAGCAGACGGCGCCCGGCTACCGCCGGCGCCCCGCCGCCTGCAACAGAAACCGCCCCCTGACACTGTCCGGGGGCGGTCTGAATCTCCAAACGCGGCGACCGGGGCCTACGGCGCCTGCACCGGGATGACCTCCTGCCCCGGCGGCAGCGTCAATGCCGGGCTATCCCACCAAAACGGGGTGCCGATCTCCGTATCATCCACCATCCGGCTGAGAACCACCTCGCCCCCCAGGTCCTCCACCAGGGTGAAGGTCTTTCCCCGCCCCCGGCGATAGCCGTAGGTGACGGTGTGCACCTTCTGCGTGCGGATCTTGTACCTGTCCTTGGGCCGCGGCTTGTCCTTATCCAGCACATGCGGCTCCTGGCCCGGCAGCACTTCGCGCTCCACCAGCGGCGCATAGCTTTGCCTCACCGAGGCGCCCTCGAGCCAGGCGACGGCCGCCTCCAGGGATTCGAACTCGCTCTCATCCCAGATCTGGATGACAAAACCGGCCCGCACATCATCCAGCGGGTCGGCCACGCGGAAGTCCTCCTGCCGCGCATAGACCGACAGCGTCAGTTGCGCATCCTCTCCCACGGCCTTCCATTCCAACACCCCCGGCTTGCGCCGCGTGGTCGTGGCCACCCCCGCCGGGCCGCTCTCCAGGAGCGTGACCGCCACATACGTCCCCCCTCGACGCACGATCACCGTTCCCTGCGAGGAGATGGCCATCGGCTGGCCGTTCCACACCGCCCCCAGGGCGTAGACCTCCTGCACATCCCGCGCCCCTCCCAGCATCCCCTCCACCCAGGCCTGGACGCGGTTGCCTGCGCCCATGCGGTCGAAGTTGAAGGAGCATACGGCCAGGTTATTGGCCTGCAGGTTGCTCACGTGGGCGGGGGCATCGTGCACGGTGAAGTACAACGTCGGCCGGGCCTGCTCGCGCCCGAAGGTGGCGTACACCGGCACGCTGTCGGGGGTGCACCACCCCGTCATCGTCCCCAGGGTGAAGCCCGGCGCCATGTACGTATCGGTTCGCGCCGGAATCCGCGTGACGTGGGCTTCCCCGCTGTTGGTCTCCACGCTGTAGGGCTTGAAGTCCGGCCGCACCAGGGCTGTTACCGAGGCAGGCGGCACATAGTCGCACAGCACGAAGGCCACCGCGAAGGGGCGCACGCTCACCGTCAGCGGGGGGCCGAAGTCCCGGTAGATCAGATACGACGATATCCCCTGGCCGCTATAGCAGTCCTCCGCGGCAACCGCCGCGCTGCCCGCTACCGTGCCCGCCGCAAGATGCACCCGCTGCGCGAAGTCCCGGTAGCACAAGACCAGCGCCTCCTCCACCGGCAACCGCTGAGCGGGAGTGGCAACCTGCCAGATCTGCTGCAGCGCCAGAAGCCGGAGCGCATCCAGCCTCGGCGAAGGTGGCCAGTGACGCCCGTGGGTGCTGATCCGCTGCCCCCACCCGGTCACCAGACCCACCGCCTGAGCCGTGTACTGGGGCCGCCCCAGGGCCGCCCCCATCAACGCCAGGGCCCCGTACCGGATCAGCGCCTCCTCGTCCTCGCTCCGCTCGTCCTCGGGGCTGAGGCACTCGATGGCCAACTCCAGGGCCTCCTTGACCTCCCCCGCCAGGTCCTCCCCGAGCTTGTCCGCGTGCGCCCCGTAGGCCCGGGCCAAAAACGGCGCCACCCGAACCACCGTCTCGATGTCGAAGCCCTCGTCATCCACACCCCACTTGAACGCACCGCGTGTCTCGGACTTGCCCTCCCTGTCCTGGTGGCCCAGGATCGCCCGCACGATCGAGCGGGCGCGTTCCACGTTCTCCCCGCGCTCCAGGAGTGCCACGGCATAGCCGGGGCTGTCGGTGGAGACGTCGGGGACCCCAACGACGTCCGCGATCAGGCCGGACTGGGGGTCGAAGTGGCTGTCGCCATAGGCGCTGGCCAGTTCCAGCAAGTGGCCGGCGCGCTGACCCGCGGCACAAGCCACACCACACGACCCCACGGCCAGGGCCGCACATAGCAACATCCGCACCAAGCGGCACACCGGGGCGCTGTGCATCAGGTGTACTCACCCTCTATCTGCTGGCTGGAGGCCTTCGTCAGACCGGCCGACAGCCTGGGTACTCATGTGATGCGGGCAGGCGGTCTGGACCCATCTCTTCATCCGTTCGCCCGCCGGCCGAGAAGTCCGGCCGGCACCTGTCATCCTGAGCGTGACTCTCGCCAAGCGAGATAGCGAAGGATCTCATTGAACCCTGAAGGCGCCTCGCGCTGCTCACTCCAGAAGCACACGTCCCGTGTCATCCTGAGCGTAACTCTCGCAAAGCGAGATAGCGAAGGATCTCATTGAACCCTGAAGGCGCCTTGCGCTGCTCACTTTGTCACTGCGGGCTTCTCAGTCGCCCCCCGGACGGAACGCTTCCCTGCCCCACTCCCGGGACCTCCATTGCCCCGCCCCCACACCGGTCGCCCATGAGCTTTTGGACAACCTTGCACTCGGCCCGTTCCGATACTCCCGCCCCACCGGCGCCCCCGCGCAGCGGGCCCCGCAAACGACACGAGCCGACCGTTCCCATACGGATGGGACCGGACGGCCCGAGTACCCGGCGGCACCGCCCAATGGCCGGTGCAACCTAGCGCTTGGAGAACTGCTTGCCCCGCCGAGCGCGCCGGAACCCGGCGTGCTTCCGCTCCTTGACCCGAGGGTCACGAGTCATGAGCCCCGCGGCTCCCAGCACCGACCGCCGGGCCTCATCGGCCTGTACCAGAGCCTTGGCGATGCCGTGCCGCAGTGCCCCCGCCTGCCCCGCGATCCCGCCGCCCTTCACGAAGGCCTTCACGTCATAGGCGCCCTCGGTATCGGTGACCACGAAGGGCTGGTTCATCATGATCTCCAGAGCAGTGCGGTGCAGGTACTCCGCCGCCGGCTGCCCGTTTACCGTCATCTCACCGGTCCCGGGCTGCAACCACACCCGGGCGATGGCGTCCTTCCGCTTTCCGGTCCCGTAGAAACGCTCCTCAGACAAAATCAGCGCCCTCCTCGGACGACGGGGTGACCCACAGAACCTCACTCAGTCGCTGCGGACCCCAGTTTCGATCCACGCCCCCGCGGGGGCGACGCGCCGCGATCTGACCCCGCGCGCCCGGGTCGTATTCCCAGATGCCCTCACACGTCCAGGGCCTGCGGCTCCTGCGCGGCATGCGGGTGCTCCGGACCGGCGTACACCTTCACCCGTCCCGCCAGCTTCCGCCCTAGAACACCGTGGGGAAGCATGCCCTTGACGGCCTTCAGGATCACCTTCTCCGGAGCCCGAGCCAGGAAATGCTCGTAGTTTTCAGCCTTCAGATGCCCCGGATAGCCCGAGTGGCTATACCGCTTCTTCTGCGTGAGCTTGTTACCCGTCAGCCTGATCTTGCTGGCGTTCGTGACCACCACGAAATCGCCGCACGCCACGTGCGGGCTGTAGTTGGGCTTGTGCTTGCCCCGCAGCACCGCGGCCACTGTGCAGTCGTCTCATCCGCAGTCGCGGACTTGGTCTTCTGATTGTCCATGTTCTAACCTCCGGATTACTACGGCCCGCCGAAGCCCTCTGCGGACCAAGCACCTGACCTGGGCCAACCCGCCCGCCCTGTGGCACGGGCGGCTTCAGTAGTCTACGCGCACCAGACACAACCCCTGAGGCGGAGCGGTGGGACCGGCCGCGCAACGGTCTCTCGCGGCCAAAATGCCCCCCAGGTCATCCGCACCCAGCCTCCTCGCCCCTACCTCCACCAACGTCCCCACGATATTGCGCACCATCATGTACAAGAAACCGTCGCCATAGGAGCGAAACTCCACCAGGTCCCCTTCGCGCTCCACGTCCAGCCGCGTCACATGCCGCACCTTGTCCTGCACCGAGCTTCCGGCGGCCTCGAAGGACGAGAAGTCGTGCCTGCCCAGGAGGTGCCTCGCCGCCTCGCGCATCCCCGCCGTGTCCAGCGGAACCTTGACGTGCCAGGCATATCTCCCGATGAACGGCGACGGCAATTCCCTGTTCAGGATCCGGTAAGTGTACAGCTTGCCCACCGCACTGTACCGGGGATGAAACTCTCCCCCGACCTCCTCCGCCGCAACCACACTTACCGCCGGGGACAAAGTGTCGTTGGCCGCCCGCGCCAGCCGCACCGGATCCACGGGGTTCCGGGTGCGGACCAAGACCACCTGGCCCAGGGCGTGCACTCCCGCATCCGTACGACTGGCCCCGATGATCTTTACCGGATGCTGCAGGACCTTGCCCAGGGCTCGTTCCAGCTCGGCCTGCACCGTAGGGACCCCGGGCTGCGTCTGGAAGCCGTAATAGTCCGTTCCGTCGTACTGAACCACCAGCCTGACGTGACGCTCGTCCTGCCCCTGAGCATCGGCCACTGAACTCGCCTCACTTGCCCTCAGGCGGCCCGACGTCGCTACTCAACCAGCTCCAAAATGGCCATCTCGGCGCCGTCCCCGCGACGCGTCCCGGCGCGGATCACCCTCGTATAGCCGCCCTGCCGATCCTCGTAACGCGGGGCGATTTTCTCAAACAGGTGGGCCACCACGTCGGGCTGATTGAGCTCCTGGATGGCCTGACGCCGCGCGGCAAGGTCGCCGCGCTTGGCAAGCGTGATGAGCTTGTCCGCGAAGCGCGAGGTCTCGTGGGCCTTGACCACCGTGGTCTTGATGTGGTCGTGGCGGAACAAAGATCCGGCCTGGCTCCGCAACAGAGCGGTCCTCTGGTCGGTCGGCCGGCCGATTCGCTTATGGTCTTTTCGGTGTCGCATCGCAATCTCCCTGACGTGCCGTCCCCGACGGCAAACCCTTAGTCGTTCTCTCCATCCGGCTCGGCCAAGGACAGCCCGAACTGCGCCAGCTTCGCGACGACCTCATCCAGCGACCTCTTCCCGAAGTTGCGGATGGCCAGCAGCTCCGGCTCGCTGTGCTTGACCAGCTCGCCCAGCGTGTCGATGGACTCCTTCTTCAAGCAGTTGAACGTCCGCACGGAGAAGTCCACGTCCTCGATGGCGGTCTCCAGCCACTTGCTGCCCTCGTCGCGCTCCTCCTCCACGAACTCCGCCGCCACCTCCTCGCGCTCCACTCCGCCGGTGAAGATCGCGATGTACTTCTCCAAGATCCGCGCGCCGCTGCGGAGCGCATCCTCCGGAGACACGGTACCGTTGCCCCACACCTCCAGAACCAGACGGTCCAGGTCGGTGCGATGTCCCAGCCGTGTGGGCTCCACCGCGTACGAAGCCCGCTTGATCGGCGAGTACAGGGCATCCACCGGGATGATCTCCACACCACGCCGACTGCTGGGGCGCTCCTCGGTGGCCTCGTACCCCGTCCCCGTCTGGACCCAGAACTCGATCTCCAAGGTGGCGTCCGCAGCGCTCAGCTCCGCGATGTGCACCTCGGGGTTGAGAATCTCCACACCCGCGGGGCATACCACGTCGGCCCCGATCACCTTGGTCTCTCCAGAGGCCGAGACGCGGCACACCAACTCTTCCTCGGACGCGCTCTCCGCCGAGTTGACCTTGATCGCCAGCTCCTTGAGGTTGAGCACGATCTCCATGACGTCCTCAACCACACCCGTGAGCGTCGTGAACTCGTGGAGCGCGCCGTCGATGTGGACGTCGGTGACCGCCGCCCCCTCGATGTGCGAGAGCAAGACGCGCCGGAAGGCGTTGCCCAACGTGTGCCCGAAACCCCTATCCAGAGGCTCCACTGAGAACTTGCCATACGTCGACGTTAGTTCCAGGGCCGTAATCTTGGGGTCCAGTTCCCCTATCATGCTCTGTACTCCCTTGTCCGCGAGGTCCCCTATCAAGGACCGCCAGTGAGTGCCGTCCAGCCCGCCAAAGCGCGCGAGGGGTTCTACCGCGAGTAGAACTCAATGATCGTCTGCTCATCCACGTCGGCCTCGATCTCCGCGCGCTCCGGCACCGCGATCATCGTGGCGGTGCGGTTCTCCGGATCAGACTGCAACCAACTCAGAGCGGTGCGACCACCGGCCGCACCCGAGGCGGCTGCTACGGGAGCGATGTCACGGCTCTTGTCACGAACCTTCACCACGTCGCCGGGGCGCACGTGGAACGAGGCCACCGACACCACCCGGCCGTTCACCGTGATGTGCCCGTGATTCACCAACTGACGCGCCTCCGCCCGACTCGCGCCCATGGCGGCGCGATACACCACATTGTCCAGGCGCGCCTCCAAGATCCGCAGCAGGTTCTCGCCCGCCACGCCGTCCATCCGTTCCGCATGCTCCACGTACCGGCGCAGCGGCTTCTCCAAAATCCCGTACATGTTGCGGAGCTTCTGCTTCTCCCGCAACTGGGTGCCGTAGTCGCTGGTGCGCCTCCGGCGCAGCCCCGACTCCCCGAACTGTCCGGGGGGGTACTGCTTCTTCTCAAACGAGCACTTCGGGCTCGTGCAGCGCTGGCCCTTCAGAAACAGCTTCTGGCCCTCGCGACGACAGAGACGGCAAACCGGCCCCTTATATCGTGCCATTGAATCAGGTCACCTCCGGGGCGTCCCACACGACGCCCCTCCGTACAGACAGAATCGGCCTTCTGATGCGTCTCCGCCACGTTCACGGCCGATCCTCCCGTGGTGGATAGCGTCTGCGTCCGCACGCCTCCCGGCGACAGTGCCGCTCGGGCCACTAGACGCGCCGTCGCTTCTTCGGGCGACAGCCGTTATGGGGAACTGGAGTGCAGTCCTTGATCATCCCGACCTCCAGCCCCGCCGCCTGCAGGGCACGGATCGCCGTCTCGCGGCCCGAGCCCGGACCCTTCACATAGCAATCCACCCGCGTCATACCGTACTCCTGAGCCTTGCGGGCTGCATTCTCCGCGGCCAACTGAGCCGCGAAAGGCGTCCCCTTCTTGGTGCCGGAGAAGCCAATCGTGCCCGCGCTCGCCCAGCACAGCACGTTGCCGGTCTGATCGGCAATGCTGATGATCGTGTTGTTGAACGTGGACTTGATACTCGCCCGGCCAAACGGCACCTGCCGCTTGACCTTCGACTTCCGGCCTCCACCGCCATCTTTCGACTGACGCATGACTACCCTCCGGTTCCTAGACGCCTCCCGGCGCCCTACAGCAATCTGCCCTGGACTGAGCGGCCCTTGCCCGCCCACAGCGAGACCCTTGGCCCCGTCGGCCCCTGGACGCATGCCCACACCGGACACGGACCAAAGACCTCCGGCGGCCCGGCCTCCCTACGTCTTGGCGGCGGCCTTCTTCTTCCCGGCCACGGTCTTCCGCTTCCCCTTCCGGGTCCGCGCGTTCGTCCGCGTCCTTTGGCCCCTTACAGGCAGCCCGCGACGATGGCGCATCCCCCGGTAGGTGCCGATCTCGATGAGACGCTGGATATTCGTCTGCACCTCACGGCGCTTGTCGCCCTCGATGGTATACCCCTCATCGATGACTTCCCGCAGCCGGGCGGCCTCATCCTCCGTGACGTCCCGCATCCGCGTCTCCGGTGAGATCCCCGTCTTGGCGATGATCTCCTTCGCGGTCGAGTGCCCAATCCCGTAGATGTAGGTCAGGGCCACCTCGACACGCTTGTCTCTTGGCAAGTCTACGCCCGCGATACGTGGCATCGGCTCTGTCTCCTCGCTGTCAAAAGCACCCTAGCCCTGACGCTGCTTGTGCCTGGGATTCTCACAGATAATCCGCACCACACCGTGACGCCGGATCACCTTGCACTTGTCGCATCGCTTCTTCACTGAAGCCGTGACTTTCATTGTCCTACTCCCACTGGTGCAATAGAGCCTGTCGGCTGAGTCCATTGGGCCGTCTACGTGCCTCGTTGCCATCGCTCGAAACGCGTAGGAACGGTGCCGTCATGGTCTTGCGAACGTGTTGCCGCCGAAACCGGGACGCAACGATCCATAGGACGACACCCGGCCGCGGTTATCCGAAGGCTGCGCGGGGACTTTGCCGACAGGCTCGATGGTCCCCGCCCGACCCTGGCGCCGGACTGCAGGCGGTGTCTGAGGCCCTTGCCCGCTATTTGTGAAGCCAGGTGATCCGACCACGCGTCGGGTCGTAAGGCGATAGCTCCACCGTCACCTTGTCCCCCGCCATCACCCGGATCACCCGCGTCCGTATCTTCCCTGAGACGTGGGCCAAAACCTCAAGCCCATTCTCCAGCTCCACCCGGAACATCGCGTTCGGGAGCTTCTCCATCACCGTACCACGGACGGGGATAGCCTTCTTTGCCTTCTCGTCCTGGGTTTGCTTGCCCTTTTTCGCCATGGAGTGCAGGAGCGCTCCTTGCTTTGGTGGACGGCCGC
>CAYRFY010000147.1:0-14042 GCA_964423635.1 uncultured Armatimonadia bacterium
AGAAGTCCGGTCCGAAAGCCCGTGGCGAGCCCATCTGTCATCCCCAGGGCTTCCGCTCCCGGTGAGAGCAACTCGAGGCGTTCTAAGGCACTGAGGCAGCTTCCTCGCCCAAACGGCGCCTGCAGCTTCGGCTCTCAGGATGACATCCGCGCGCCCCGACGGGACATTCACAAAGGCGCAGCCGCAGGACGCCCCCCGACGTGATAGGGGCTTGTCCTGCGGCCGCATTATTTCTTGCGGACCCTACGCCACCACGTTCAGCGCCAGCGGCCAGGGGCAGTAGCCGGGGAGGCGCTCGCCGGCTTCCACGGCCCGCAGGCAGGGCTCGAGGACCCCCTCCTGCAGCTCGCAGGCCATGGCCGCGTCCGAAGCCTCCACCTCGGCCCGGCCCCACCCGGCGCAAAGCACGTTCCTGGCCAGCCACCCCGCGGGGTGCTGGTCCAGACTCTCCGGGCGCACGGTGTACAGCACCTCGCCCACCAGCGCCGGGTCTTGGCCGATCACCATGCGTCCGCTGTGCCCGCCGGCCACATAGGCCGCCGGCCTGCCGTCCTCCGTCCGCCACAGCGCGGCGTCAACGCCCGGAATGTCCCACTCGCTGACTGCACTGCCCCGCAGCCAGGCGAAGTCCACATCCGCCCACTCCGTGGCGAAGCACTCCATGAGCCAGGGGATGTCCGCCGGGCGCACCGGCCAGGGCCTCACCACCTGCGAAGGCTGGGGGAGCGCGTCCGAATCCAGCGTCACCTTGCCCACCCCGAAGCAGGTCCGATAGCCCAGGCGCGGATAGTAGGTGGGGTGGCCGTAGAGCGCCGCGAGGGCGAAGCCGTCGCGGCGTCCCTGCTCGTGGCCGACCTGCATCATCGCGGCCCCGATGCCCCGGCGCTGGCGCTCTGGGACCACCGCGACGGGGCCGACCATCAGCGCCGGAACCGCCTGGCCCATCAGTCGGATGCTCCCCGGTGCCATCAGCGTATGGCCGACCATCTGTTCGCCATCCCATGCGGTGAGAGAGTAGCTCCGGTCGAAACAGGGATAGTACGTCCGCATCAGGCGCACGAGGTTGGGCTCGCCCATCTGGCCGAAGGCCCGGCTGTTCACCGCATCAATCGCTGTCTCATCTCCCGGTCGCTCCGGGCGTATCTCGATGCTCATCGCAGTCTCCTGTGGTTGTAGGGGCGCACGCCGATCCCGGCATCGCCCCGTGTGCACCGGCGTGCTCCCTGCAGTACCCTTCGACAGAAACGGCGGGCAGACATGCTCAGCACTCCGGATGAGGGCGGACAGAAACCACAACCACCTATCGCCCGGATGGCCGCCGCCGGTAAGGGATGGTGAGAGCGCAGGGCGCGCACGGCAGGAGCCGTCGTGCGCCGGGGCGAAGAACTTAACTGGAGTAGACGACAGGTACGGTGTCCCTTTGCGCGGTCCCTTCGCAGGTCGATCCGGGGTGGCAGAGGTGCCACGGCGCCTCTGGCTTCCGTGTCGGCCGGGGACGTGCGGAGCACTCACAGGAAGGATGAGACCATGGACAGACTGTCCGCCGACTTCGCAGCGGGGCTTCTGGAGCCCACGGAGCCCCCGTGTCTCTCGCTGTATCAACCCACTCAGCGGCACCACCCGGAGAGCAGGCACAATGCGGTGCTGTTCCGGAACCTTGTGAAGAAGCTCGAGGAGTCGTTGCTGCGGGCCTATCCCAAGCGCGTTGCAGAGGCCGATCTGCGCCCCTTCCATGACCTCGCCGCCGACGACCAGTTCTGGTTCCACCCCCTCGACGGTCTGGCGGTTCTGGGGGCTCCGGGGGTGTTCCGGGCCTACAAGCTTCAGCGACCGGTGCCGGAGTTGGCCATCGCGGCCGACAGTTTCCACATCAAACCCCTGATTCGCATCGTTCAGTCGGCGGATCGCTACCAGGTTTTGGGGATCAGTCGCGACGAAGTGACATTATACGAAGGCAACCGCGATGTCCTCGACCAGGTCGACCTGCACCCCGAAGTACCGCGCACCGTCACCGAAGCTCTGGGGGATGAGGTCAAAGAGCCGCACCTGACCGTGGCCTCGTACGGCAACGGCGCCCGCGGGCCCGCCATGCACCACGGTCACGGGGCGCGCAAGGAGGAGCTGGACAAGGACACCGAGCGGTTCTTCCGTGTCGTCGATCAGGCCGTCTCGGAGCATCACTCCAACCCCTCGCGGCTGCCCCTGCTCATTGCGGGCCTGCCCCAGCACAGGGCGCTATACCACAAGGTCAGCCGCAACTCGTTCCTCGTACCGGAGAGCATCGGCGTCCACCCCGAGGACCTGCAGCCTGCGGAGCTGGGCCGCCGTGCCTGGCAGGCAATGGAGCCCAGGTACCTTAAGCGTCTGGCGGAACTGGTGAGCAAGTTCGGGGACGCCAGGGCGCAGGACATGGGCAGCGGGGAGCCGGCCAGGGTGGCGAAGGCCGCCGTGAGCGGCCGGGTCGGGACGCTCCTGCTCGAGGCCGATCGCGAAGTCCCCGGTCGCGTGAACCGCGAGACCGCCAAGATCGAGCGCGACGACATGGCCAATCCGGCCATCGGCGACCTGCTGGACGATCTGGGGCACCTGGTTCTGCGCATGGGCGGGGAGGTGATCGTCGTCCCCGCCGAGCGCATGCCCACTCAGACGGGGCTGGCCGGGATCTACAGGTTCTGAAGTCGCGACACACGCCACCACCGCGGGTGCGGCCTCCTGCTCGATGGGCCCCGGGGCTGCACCCGCGCTACCGCTTGCCTGCCCCGCGGCGCGGCACCTCGCTATCGCTCCTATCGCCGGGAAGACACCCAGAGCCGGCAGAGGCAGCACACTGGAAGCGACACAGACGGCTCCCCACAGGACCGCGGGCCTGCAGCGAAGGTCGCGCCCACCGCGGCCGCCGTGCCCCCTCTGCCCGCCGCTCTCCGCGCCAATACCCACGCGCGGGGTATGTCTCAAGGGCGACCCGGGAGATTTAACAGCGCAGGCTCTGCGGCCGTACATTAGTAGGAATTAAGTTTATAGATAGTGTCTCCGTGGGTATAATTCATCATGGTATTTCGTCGTCGTCCTTCGCCCAGAGTGATCCGAAGGAGGAAGACGCGATGCTCGCCCCGGCCGATCACAGAGGCGACCAGACCGAGCGGCCCGGCTCGTCGGGCGGCCGGTCTCTTTGTGGCCCCCCCCCCGCGCACCCCCATCGCCGCACCCCAAGTGCTTTCTGTCCGGTGCCTCCTCGGCTCCGGGTTCCCTGACTGCGCGCCGTCGTCGCATGGCCGCACACTAAGCGAGGGGGGATGCAGATGGGCAGGTTGGTTGTGGTCGTTGCGGTCGCATTGCTGGTGGTGTCTGTCGCGGCGGGTGAGGAGTATCTCCTCTGGTACCCGAACCCCAACTACATGGGCGCGAGTGTCGGGGCGTCTTCCACCGTTGAGGGAGGACACAACCTCTATTACACGGTTACCTCTACCGACAAGGACACGGCAGACCGGATGGTGGACGGCGTTAAGGAGGGCGGCGGCCTCTATGTAGACGCCACCTTCTGGGTGCACGACCAGCAGGCCGGGAAGCCGATTATCACCAGTTGCATGCCCTACTGGACGGTTGCGATGACCGGGTTCGACGGCGCAACGGGGACCTACAGTTACGAGTTCCACGGCGTCGCCGTGGAGTGGGTCGAGGAGACGATGCTCAAGTACGACGGCTGGTGGTTCGACGATCAGGCCGAGGTCGGCCCCTTTCCCGACCGCGGCAGCCGGAACGATGACCAGATAGGTCCGCTGGTGAAGGGCGTCTATGTCACGCCCGACGTCGGGTGGGTGTACGGTACGGTCAAGGACCCGTGGGGTGGAGGGATCGAGTGTCAGGTCCAGCTCTACCTGAACGGCCAACCGACGGCCTACGGGGAGTATGCAAACGGCGACGGTGTCTACACCATCCACCAGGTCCCCCCAGGGAACTACGTGGCCAGGGCCGACGCGATGATGGGTGGTGAGACGAACGCCACCGTCACGAAGGGGCAGGGAACGCTGGCCAACATCGTGGTGCAAGGAGGGGAGTAGATCGCAGGCTGGGCGCAGCCTGCGCTCAGGAACAGGCCCGGCCGACCCGAGGCGGCGAGGCTCGGGGTCGGCCGGGCGCCGCCGGCGTCGCGGCCGCAGACGCGGTACCCCCATGCCGTCGCGCGGATGCGCCGTGCCTCGCGCGACGTTGTGGTTGGAGGAGGCGATTGGACCGATGCAGACGCGAACCGTTGGATTCGTGCTTCTATTCGTGGTCGCCGCCGGGTTCGCCGTGGCCCCCGCGTGCAGCCAGAAAGACCCCTCGACCCGTCCTGTGCCGATCGAGGTGCCCACGTTCCCCGAGGATAGGCTGCCGGACCGAGTCCTGCTGGACACCCGCGTTACGCTGGACATCACCGGAACCGTGGTCGACGCGGTGGCCGGCATCGCGACGGGAGCCGGCCGTGACTGGCTCCTCGGCGTTGCACCCGGCGCCGAACTAGCGGAGACCCCATTTGTGGCCGCCGATGAGCCGGCATGGGCCGCCCTCGACCGGCTGCGCGAGGCCTTCGGGTACGACTGGGGCCTCGTGGAGGGCACCATCGTCTGCTGGCCCGCGCTGCTGCCGCGGGGCGAGCGCGCGACACCCGGTCCGCCGCGCGCGGAGCAGCGCGAGCGGAGGGAGCCCGGCGACGCCCTGAGCTTCCCTGAGCCCACTGAGTTGCGCCTCGTGCTGACGCGGGCCCGGGAGGCCGGGGCGCTGCGAGGCATCTTCGTCTACCCCCACCCAGAGCTGATGGGGTGGCGCGTGGCCGGATCGTTGGCGCGGCCCGACCGCAACCAGTTGAGGGCCGCGCTGGGTGCGGCCATTGGCGCCACGGCCGACGGCGTGGGCTGCCACTACCGGCTCGTGGTCGGCTCGCCGCGGCGCCTGGATGCCGCGATCCGCCTGCTGGACACAGACCCTGCGCTGGCGGGCCTCCGCGGCGACGAACTGAGGTCCGCATTCAGGCGTAGCGTTCTGCCGCTGCTGTGCGCTCAGCAGTGGGCGGTGATCGCCACAGGCCACAGGGCTGCGGAGCTGGCGCTCCGCGAACTGCCCGTGGAGGTGGCGGCCATGGCGGTCGCAACGGTCCGCGAGTGTGCGCCAGGGCATGAGGACGAGTTCGTTCCCGACTGGGCCAGCCCGGGCCGGATCAAGGTGTGTGTCAGGTCCACATCCGGGTTCCGCCAGGCTGGCGATGGCTGGGCGCCCACATGGATGCTGGGTGTGGCAGTGGAGGTGCCGGCGACCAATGGGCTACGGATACAGATGTAGGCACGTCGGCGATGCATGTCCTAAGGCCGCTTTCACGCTCATCGAGGTGCTGGTCGTCCTGGCCATCATCGGGGTGCTGGCCGCGCTCCTGTTTCCGGTCTTCGCCGCGGCGCGGGGCAAGGCGCGCCAGGCCACCTGTGCATCCAACATCCGTCAGGTCGCGATCGCCCTGTTCATGTATGCCGACGACTGGGACGCCATTCTGCCTCCGGCGACCACCTTCACCCCCGGGGGCCACTTCTCCACCGAATGGCAGGGGCAGCTCGATATCGTCTGGTGGGACCTGGTCTTAGTCTACCTGCGGAACGAGCGGGTGCTGTACTGCCCCTGCGCCCCGCCATACCTGCCCAGCTACTGCGCCAACCTGAACCTGGTGCCTTTGTGCGGTGGCCCCCTGGACGCCTGCGCGGAGCCCTCCCGCACTCTCCTGGCCTTCGACGCGTGGGTGCCGAACGAGCCGAACGAGTACCTGTACATCCCGACCGTCGGCAGCGCGCACCATCCCGGGCTGGACGAGTTCCTGCGCCACCACGACAAGTGCCAGGTGTGCTTCGCCGATGGGCATGTGAAGCTGCTGACGAAGGCCCAGCTCGGCGCGCCGGAGGTCTGGAGCATCGAGTGAGAGGCTGGGCTGGTCCGGAGCAACGGGGGCAAGGAGCCGCCGCCGCGCTCCGCGGTCGCGGCCCCGCTCTGCGGAACGGGAGGGGCGCGGGGGTGAGGAGCCGTTGGCCGTGCTCCCCTCTCCCAGAGCATGCCGTCTGAGCGCGGGAGAGGGGCGGGGGTGAGGACTGTCGTCACCGCCGTCCGACCGACGAACGGCGTCGGGCTGGAAAGACCTACGCGACGACTAGCAAGAGGGCGGGGGGAGGAGGCGCCGTGCCGTGCTCCCCCTCCTCCCGTCGCCCCCGCCGTTTGGGGGCGTACAAGCGGCTCGAAGAGACGCCGAGAGGGCGTCGGGGGGTGAGGCGACCTCTGCCGTGCCGCACGCGTCACAACCACATGGCCTCGGCCGATCACATAGTCGCCGGAGGTGACGTCATCCATGCAGACGCGCACTACTACGCTCGTGCTCATGGCTGTCGCGGCCCTGGTGGCCGCCGTCGGACGGGCGTCAGGGCAACCCGCCACCGACGAGGGCGACCGGTCGCTCGTGATCGCGGCCCAGACATGGCCGGAGGACATCATCCCCGGCCGGGCGCTGCTGGAGGACCCGGTGACGGTGGATACGACAGGCACCGTGGTGGGAGCCGTCTCGCGCATCGCGGCGGCCGCCGGCCGCGACTGGCTCCTGGGTGTGGCTCCCGACTCCGAGCTCGCCGGGGCTCCCTTCTCAGTCACCGATGAGACGGCATGGGTCGCCCTCGACCGGCTGCGCGAGGCCTTCGGGTACGACTGGGGGTTCGTGGAGGGCACCATCGTGTGCTGGCCCGCGCTGCTGCCCCAGCGTGAGCGTGAGACGCCCGCGGCGGCGCCTGCGGAGAAACGCGAGCCCGAGCAGCCCGGTGAGGCGCTGAGCTTCCCGCAGCCCAATGAGCTGGACGCCGTGCTGGAGCTGGCGAATGAGGCCGGGGTGCTGCAAAGCGGCTATGTCGCCCCCCACCCCGAGCTGGCGCCCTGGCGCGTGGCGGGGTCGCTCTCGCGGCCCGACGGGGTCCGGTTCATGTGCGCACTGGCCGCGGCAATCGGCATGACAACAGATAGCCTGGGACCCTTTGGCCGTCTCGTCGTCAACTCACACCGGCGCCTGGACGCGGCGATCCGCTTCCTGGACGAGCATCCGGCGGTGGCCGGCCTCCAGGGCGAGCGGCTCGCCCAGACACTGGCGGATGCCGTCCCGCCGCTGCTCTGCGCCCAGCAGTGGACGATCATGCGCAGCAACCGGGGACTGGCGGAGCTGGCGTTCCGCGAGCTTCCGGTGGAGGTCGCGGCCGTGGTGGTTGCCAGGGTTCGGGAGAAGGCCAAGGAGGAGGGCGCGGCGTTCGAGCCCGACTGGGCCCAGGCACAGCGGATGAAGGTCACCGTGAGGCACATCACAGGCTCCTCGCGGACGCCCGATGGGTGGGTCTCCGTGTCCGACCTGAAGATCGGTATCGAGGTTCCGGCGAAGGATGGGAGCGTGGTGTCGTTCTGAGTGCGCCGGCCTGGTTGTGTCGTGCCGCTGTAGGGCCTGTATCGCGCCGGCCGTTGTGCCGTTGCCGTTGAGCCCCGTCAGGAGCGACACACAACTAGCGGGGGGCGTGAGCCCCCCGGAGAGCGTGGCGCACGTCCGAGCCCCGGAGGGGCGGCAGAACCGCACACCGGTGGCCGAAGCCCGCGTCGCCACAGCGGGCCTCGGGACGCCGGGGCGAGGGGATGTCAGGTCGCGCCGTGGTCCGCGGGCTGACGCCCACGGCTACCGTTGTGCCGCCCCTGACGGGGGTGCGCGGCGGCGCCCATATCGTGCTCTGGAGGCCACGCGGGGGGCCGGCTGGCCCCCGCGTTCTGGAGCCAGGACCGGGGCCGCACCCGCGCTGCCGCTCGCTCTGCTCGCCGGGAGAGGTTGCAGCGTGACTGTCACCTCTCCCAGGCCCGAAGGGCCGTCCGGGAGAGGTCGCTATCGCGTTAGCGACGGCGGGTGAGGGACCGGCGTGGGGTGAACCAACGCCCGCCGCAGAACGCCGCCACAGGTCAGCGGTCCATGGGTCCCCCCAGTGTGGTGCCGAGATGGGCCGCAGAAGGTTGGCGGATGACAAGGCGGGCGGTGGTTCCCAGTAGGGCGGCCCCTCACCCACGCGCTGGGCGCGCGTGACCTCTCCCGGGCGCCCTGCTTTGCAGGGCTGGGAGAGGTTGGAGCGGCGGCCCCTCGCCTCTCGGCGGCTCTGCGAGCAGCTTGCGGGACTGGGAGAGGTGAGCGGCCGCCGCTCCACACTACTCCCCCGCCCCCACCCGCACCAGCCGCCAGCCCATCGGCCCGAGGTCGGTGGTCAGGGTCTTGCCATCCTCCAGCGCGACCGGCTCGGCCGTCAGCGCGTCGGTGCATTTCAGGTCGCCCCACCGCGGGTCTGCAAGGCCCGGCTTGAGTACCACCTGCGCCTGCACCGCCTCGCCGCCCAGATTCGACACCACCAGGAACAGACCGCGGTCGTCGCGACGATGTGCCGACACATAGACGCGCTCCGGTGTCGCGGCGACCATGTCTCCGTTGCTCCAGTAGGGCAGGAACTCGGCGTCCTGCACGCCGAAGTCGTCCCGGGCCTTCCAGATGCTGTAGATCAGGTCTGCCCGCGGCCCTACGCCGGTGGGGCGCACCATCACATCGTGCAGGAGCGTGACCGCCAGGCCCTCATCCAGCGTGAACGGCCGCCCCTCGTAGACGAGGAACTCTGCCCCCAGACCCCACTGCCGCCCCATGAACTCGGCGCGGAACGTGTCCAGCGGCAGAAGCGCCCGCGGGTCCTTCTGCCCGTGGGTGTACATCTCAAACTGCTCCCCATCCCAGTAACTGTCGCAGAACGCCAGCGTGGGGATGGTGAGGTTCGCCGACATGTGCACATCGATCAAATAGTCCGCCCTCTTGCTCTGAAACAGGGCCGCCAGCCGGCGCATGAACTCCCGCGTGTGCCAGATCGGATACGTCGGCTTCCACTGCCCGTCACGCTGGTAGCCGCAGCCGTGGTAGTGGTTGGTGCAGCCGAAAGGCTCGGTGGTGCCGTCCAGGTACACCCCGTCGATGGCGTAGTCATCCAGGAGCCTGCTGATGCCGTCCAGGAGAAACTCCGGCAGCAGACTGCGGTTGCAGCCGGCGTCGAACTGCTGGCGCTCCGGGTGGCCGGTGCCCCAGAAGATGAAGGGCCACACCGTCCACTCATCGTGGTATGTCTGCATCTCCGGCGTCAGGTTTCCCAGACCGTAGCCGAAGTATAGGAGCAGTTTCAGGCCCCGCTGATGGCATGCCTCCACCAGAGCCCGGAGCTCTTCCCGGTGCGTGGTGTCCGGGTAGCCGTAGTCGTCGGTCCAGCTCTGGTGGTATACGATCACCTCGACCCCGTTGTCCTTCAGGGCGTCCAGCAACGTCTTGGCCTTGCCCGCCGCGGTGCGAACGCCATCGGGACCCACCATCGCCCCGCCCTGCAAGGAGAACTCGCCGTTTGCTGTCCTGTCCGGTGGCTCGATGGCCGGCAGCGTCGCGCTTTCATTCGGCGCTCCGGGGTGATAGAGCACCAGGCTGTCGGAAGTAGGCCGCAGCCGCGTCGCCGGCCCCGCGGCCGCCACCTCCTCGGCCGTCGCGGCGATGCGTGTCGCGTCGGCAGGCGTCGAGGCGATTTGCACCGCGTGGATGAGCCAGCCCGCCACGTCCGCCCCCGTGTCGGCGCCGAACGCCATCTGCTCCCGCTCCAGCGGCCCGGTCATCCACCCGTCGTAGGGCTTTGACTCGGCCACCCTCTTGCCGTCCAGGTACAGGACGGTCGTCTCGCCCCAGGTCACCGCCACATGATGGGTTTCGCCCTTCTTCCAGCCCAGGTTCTGGGTGGTCAGGTGGATGGGATACGTCTGTGGGTAGCCTTTGCCCAGACCCAGGTAGAACCATATCCCACGCGCCGGATGGTCCCAGAACAGGTACACCTGGTCGCCATTGGGCTGTGCCAGATGCAGCAGCGTCTGGTTGGTCTTTGTGCGTGCCACCTCCTCGGGGTCGAAGTCCAAAGTGACTATCGTTTCCAGCGTCCCGCGGCGCAGGTCGACATTTCCCTTCGCGGGCAGGGCCAGATAGCCGCCGCCGGAGACGACCTTGTCCTGCATCCCGTAACTGGCGCCATGCCAGATGCGCGCTTTGCGCGGTGGTACCGGCTTGACCGGTGTGGGCTGCAGGCCGAAGGCGAGCTTGAGCGGCTCTGAGAGCCGCGTCCGGGTGTCGATGATGCGCACCCGCAACACGGTCTCGCCGTCGCCGGGAGCGATCTGCAGCGCGCCAGCGCGGTCGGCCAACTGGAACGCCTCGTCGCTCTCGCAGAACCATGCCAGCCCGCGGTCCTCGTCACCCACCCACAGGAAGGGCATGAACTTGCTTTCCCAGCCCTCGGCGGGGATCGCCTGCGAGCGGGAGTTGGCCCAGTCGGCCCGGCAGGTATGCAGGTAACGGGCGACCTCGGGCCGCAGGGGAATCTCCAGGCTCAGCTCTTCCACATCCACAGGCCTCTGCGGAGTGATTGCCAGCTCTATCTTGATACAGCCGTCGTATTCCAGGGTCTGAGTACCCGAGAATGCGACGCCCCGTACCGTCATGCCGCCCTCACGCACCACCGCCTGCTCGCCCGCCCTCCGCGTCGCGCCGGGGACCTGCACTGTGGCGGGGCCCTGGCCGGTGCGGAGCCGGAAACGGATCGGCGCCGCCAGCAACTCCTCGGCGAGACAGGTGATGGAGGCGGGCAGGAGCCTGCCTCGATAGGTGAGCCTGCGGCCCCAGATCTCCGCGCTGTCGCCCTCGGTGTGGATGGGCCGGAAGGGACGCAACACGCGGTTGGTGTCGATGGCGGCCGCACGTGGCCATTGCCGGAGCGGCGGCCGGGAAACCGTTGCCTCTCCCACCCCCAGCTCGTTGCCATCGGCGTCCACCACCGCCGCCGTTACCGTGACCGTTCCCGTGACGGCAGAGACATCCACGTCCGCGGCGCCCCGAGCGCCCTCCAGGCCGATTGTCAGCGGCTCACCCAGGGCTTCTCCCTCGGGGCCGGCGGCACTCAATACCGCACTTGCGGGACGCGAATCGTGGAGGAGCAATCGGGCATCCACCGTGGCCTGCACGAGGCCCGGCGTGGGAAAGCTGCGCAGAGACAGCCGCACCGGCGGGTAGATACCCATCGGCACATGCGTGGCGTAAAGAGCCTGCCCGCGTGCATCGGTCACGGCGAGGTCCAGTACGTGCGGTCCGGGCTCACCGGCCACGAAGTCCAGCGCCACGGTCTGTGGATGCCCCCGGCGCAGCGGCACCTGGCGCTTGTCGTCGAGGACGGCAGTGTCTCCCGCGGCCAGTCGGGCCGTCAGAGCAACGGTCCCATCGACCGCCGGAGCGAAGGCCACCGACAAGCGGCCGGCTCCCAGCGCCCTGTCGCGAACGCCCTCCACCCCAATGCCCGGGGCCTGCGGCTCGAAACGCAGGGTTCCGAATAGACCGGGCTGGTCGTAGCGTCCCGGGGTGTGGGCCCAGGCGCTGTGTTCCCCCCAGGCCACCGAATCGGAGCAGAAGTTGGCTCCCCAGGTTTCGCCGGCCGCGGGCCCCTGCCGCCCGAGGGTGGCAAAGGGAACGGTGATGTGACAGGTCCACGAGTGCCCGTCAGGCGCGATGCGGCTTTGGGCACTCCACTCGCCATTCCAGCTCGCGTCTCCGTCCCGGCCGTCGTAGCGCGAGCCGCGGCAGTTGGCGATGAACTGAAACGAGCGCCCCCCGGTCTTGTCCGGGTCGAGGAATAGCTCCACAGCATCATCGCTCCACACCGAGCCGTCGCGGTCGCGGACCTCACCCCGGGGCTCCACACCGGGCGGGAGCGGGCAATGGAAGCGCACATGGAGGCCGTCTGCCGTGTACGCCACGGCCACTTCGGCCTGCCCTGTGGCCAGTTGTCCGGTCTTGGTAAGCCGCAGTCCCGAGACAACGGGGGCGCAGGCCCAGTCCGCGGTTTCGACGGGGGCGATGGTCAGCAGGGGAGCGCTGACCAAAGGCGCGTCCTGGGCGTGGGTCGCGCCGGCGATCCAGAAGGCCATCAGCCAGGTGATGCAGTGCACGGGACACCTCCGGGGGTTCTGTCAGGGGCCTGTTCACCTTAGGCGATAGGAAACCTGCCACCACACAGCCGGCCGCAGCGACAGGACAAAGCACCTGTGGGGCGGGCGACGAGAGCCGCCCGCCCCACGGTTCGGAGAAAGGCAGGTTCGCGGGCGTTGTGTCCCACGACCCTCCCGTCCGGCTATCGGCAGTCCGCCCCGTAGGTGTCCACGAGGCTTCTCACGCGTAGCTTGTCCCTCAGCCCCTGGATCGTCAGCCCCTCGGCGCTGACGATCACCTCCGTGGGCTTGCCCGGAAACAGGTGCACGAAGTTATCACTGTACCTGGCCCGCACGCGGTCCACCTCGAGCCATGCCCACAGCGCGGGATGCCGTGCGGCCAGGGCCACGCGGAACACGCCCTCTTCCACCTGCTCCACCTGCGCCTCGAGCTCCGGATCAAGCAGCTCCAGATGCTTGGGGCGCGCGAAGGTGACCAGGTTGGAGGACACCGCGCGGCCCTCGTGGACAAGCTCCAGACCCAGCAGCAGGTCGCGGGCGCCGTGGGCCTGCAGGTGCTCGGACAGGTCCAGTGTCTCGACGAGGGTGTTCACGCCCGGCCGGGCCTCGACGGCCGCGGTGCCCTGCGCCACCGGTGATCCATCGACCCGCACCAGCCACCATCTCAACTCGACTGCTGTCGCCACCCGTGCGTCACTTGTCACATGCAGCTCCACCGTGCCCGCCTGAGCATCCTCCACCCCGGAGCAAAGCAGCGGAGCGTTGAACCGCCGGGCCATGAACTGCAGCGCCTTCCAATTGCCGAAGTAGTCGATGGAGGACCAGCTCGCCACCGGCCAGCAGTCGTCCAGTTGCCAGTACAGCGTGCCCATGCCCCGGGGCATGGCCCGCCGCCAGTGCTCCACGGCGTACTTCATCGCCATCCCCTGCAGAACCTGGCTCAGCCACAGGACCATGTCGAAGGATGTGGGCAGTCGAAACCACGACAGCATGTACTGCATGATGGCGTCATTGCCGATGCCGCTGCGCTGGTGGTGTTCCATGACGTAGCTGGTGATATTGCGGTCCCGCGGCTCGGTGAACCCGTAGACCGTGCTCGGCTCGGGGAAGGACTGGAAGCCGAACTCGCTGTTGAAGCGATGCTCGCAGGTGCGGTACCACTCGAAGGGCTGCCGCCCGTGCCAGACGCTCCACAGGTGGGCATCCCCCTCGTTGGGGTTGTTGAAGTCCAGGCGGTTGCCGGGGGTATGCGGGCTGCCGGGCCAGTAGTCTCGGTCCGCGTCGAGTCGGCCCAGCACGTCCGGCAATAGTCCGTTGAAGAGCCGGTCATAGTCCTCCCAGCTCATGGTGCGGTCGGTCCACTCATCGCCCACGAGGCCCTGCTCCAGCTCGTTGTTGCCCACCCACAGCGCCAGGCAGGGATGGTGGCGCAGCCGTCGCACGTTGTCCTCGGCCTCGGCCCGGACGCTCTCCAGGAAGGCCTCATCGAACGTGGGGTAAGTCGAGCAGGAGAACATGAAGTCCTGCCAGATGCAGATCCCCAACTCATCGCACAGGTCGTAGAACCGGTCCTGCTCGTAGATCCCCCCGCCCCACACACGCAGCATGTTCATGTTGGCATCGGCGGTGCTCTGCAGAAGGTCCCGGTAGCGCTCCTTGGTCATACGCGTGACGAAGGCATCCGCCGGGATCCAGTTGGCACCCTTGGCAAAGAACGGGACACCGTTGACGACGAACTGGAATGACTCGCCCCACCGATCCGGGTGCCGATCCAGCCGCAGGGTCCGCAGGCCGATCCGGCGCGACCAGGAGTCGATCGCCTTGCGGGTGGGCGAGCCCACCTCGGCCACGAGTTCGTACAAGGGCTGCTCGCCCATCCCGTTGGGCCACCAGCGCTGGGCGTTGCGCACCTTCAGGTTGAACCGCGCCCGGCCGTCCTCCGGCAGCGGCATGCGCCCCTCGGCGAC
>CAYRFY010000148.1:0-14017 GCA_964423635.1 uncultured Armatimonadia bacterium
CGGCCACCGAGATGAGCTTCACATCGGGAACGGTGAGCCAGCTTTGGGCATGGACGGTGCCCAGGTCTCCGGCTCCGATCACGCAGATTCCAAGCTGGGACATGGTGGGCCTCTTGCCTGTGATGTGGTATCCTGCACCTATTCCCTGAGGTCGGGGCCCGGACCTCCGCAGGGGCGGTCGTAAACGCCGCGCAACGAGGGGGATGAAGCCAAAAATGAGCTTGACAGTGTCGGGCCCGGCTGGTATTTTATAAGCCTGTCGCGGTGATCGTGACTGCGGCGGAAGACCCAGCAGGGGCTGTAGCTCAGTCGGTTCAGAGTGCCGGCCTGTCAAGCCGGAGGTCGCGGGTTCGAGCCCCGTCAGCCCCGCCATATACGCAAACCCAGGCCATCCCCACCATGCGGGGATGGCTTCTTTCTTGTGCATGACCTTCGTCGCCGGTCCCATCCTCTGCTGCTCTCCGCAGATCGGGTTATCCCCCACGCATTTCCAGGCCGGCCAGACTCTGAATACTGTGTCCCCTCCCGTTGGCGGTACTGAGGCTGCATGATCGATGGCTCCGAAGGTAAGCACTATCGCTCCGGCGATCTGGGCATGGTTCATCCGCCGATGACAATCGCCGTTGGGAGGCATCTGGCCACCCCGCCGCCTCCATCCCGCAGAGGTGTCCCCGGTGCCTCCGGGGAATGCTCGCGAGAGGGTTCGGCCGCCGGGTGCATCGCAGACGCCGGACTCCCGAAGAGGTGCGGAGAAGGAGTGGTTCCATGAACACACTGACCGAGCAGGCAAGGACGATTCCTGTCCGTGCGGAGGTGGACGTGGTTGTCGCCGGCGGAGGGCCGGCGGGCGTCAACGCCGCCATCGCCGCCGCCCGCGGCGGGGCGCGCACCTTGCTCGTCGAGCGCTACGGCTACCTGGGCGGCATGATCACCGGATCCAACGTCACATGGTACCTGGGCATGGGCAACGGCAAGTCACAGACGATCCGGGGTCTGTCGGATCAGTTCATCTCTCGCCTCGGCGAGGCGGGCGGCCTTACCAGCGAGAGAAACCAGTCCGGCGACTGCAACTCCGACGCCGAGTTCGTGAAGTGGATGTCGGTGGAGATGCTGCAGGAGGCGGGGGCGGACATGCTGCTGCATTCGTGGGTCTCGGCGGCGGTGGTCGAGGATGGGGTGTGCAGGGGCATCATCGTCGAGAGCAAGTCGGGCCGTGAGGCCATCCTCGCCAAGGTCGTGGTCGATGCCACCGCGGATGGCGACGTGTGCGCCTCGGCGGGCGTTGAGATGGTGACGGACAACCATGACATCACGCTGATTTGCCAGGTCACGGGTGTCGACCGCGAGGCGGCCGACGCGTTCAAAAGAGACGAGCCCGAGGCCTATGCCCGACTCATGACCACGCTGGAAGAGCAGGGCGGGAGGGTCCCGTCTCACGGTGGGGCGAAGTTCGAGGGCTACTCGGCGGTGGACGTCGCCGACCTGACACACATCGAGACTGAAGCCCGGAAGCGAGCCATGCGGGGGCTGGTCTTCCTGCGGGCCCACATGCCCGGATACGAGCAGGCGAAGGTCTCCCTGACCTGCCCCCAGCTTGGGGTCCGCGAGAGTCGGAAGATCGTGGGGGAGTACACCCTCACCCAGGACGATATCCTCGGCAGCCGGAAGTTCGACGACACCATCGGCCGCTGTGGCGCCCAGATGACGGGCTACAAGCTCTACGATGTGAGTGGGCTGGACTACGACATCCCGTACCGCTGCCTGGTGCCGCAACGTGTGGACGGCATCCTGGCGGCCGGCAGGTGCGTCTCGGCGACGCATTGGGCGATCAACACGCTGCGCCTGATCGCGCCGTGTATGCTGACCGGAGAAGCGGCCGGAACGGCCGCCGCCCTGGCGGCGGCAAGTGACGTCGCACCCCGACAGGTCGATACTCCAAAGCTGCAGTCAAGGCTCAGGGAGCAGGGGAACAACCTGGGCTGACGTAAGCCGGGATGGGCAGAGTGGTGGGCTGGGGAGCATGGGTGGCGGAGTTCTCCGCTCTCTGCCGTCCCTCCATCTCGCCGTTCTCCTCTCCGCCGTTCTGTTTCCTTTGCCGTTCTCCGTGTATCTCCGTGCTCTCCGTGTCTCCGTGGTGAGACGTTGCCGTCCCTCCGCTCTCCTCCTCCTCCTCCCTCTCCCACTCCCCTACTCGCGCACCTCGAACGTTGCCTTCAGCCCTCCCACCTCCACCTCGAACTCTCCCGGCTCCACTATCCACTCGCCGTCGGCGTCCAGGAGCTTGAGGTCCTCCGGGCCGAGCGTGAAGGTCACCTGTTGGCTCTCTCCCGGCTCCAGGTGGAGCTTGGCAAAGCGCTTCAGGGCGCGGACGGGAGTGGTTGTGGAGCTGTACAGATCATTGAGGTAGAGCTGCACCACTTCCTTGCCCGCCCGCTCGCCGCTATTCGCTACCTGCACCGTTACCTCCACATTGCCGCCCGGGAGGATCGCTTTGGGCGCCACCTTGAGCCTGGAATACTTGAAGGTGGTGTAGCTCAGGCCGTGGCCGAAGGGGTACAGGGGCGCAGGGTCGGAGAACACGTAGTCGCGTCCCGGGGCCTCCGGGCTGCCGGGGCGCTTGTAGTAGCCCCGGGCCGAGGGCAGGTGATTGTAGAACGCCGGCACGTGCCCCACGCTGCGGGGCACCGTGATGGGGAGCTTGCCCGAGGGGCTCACCTTGCCGAAGAGCACGTCGGCCAGCGCGTTTCCGCCCTCGACGCCGGGATACCAGGCGTCCAGGATCGCCGGGATGTTCTCGGCCATCCAGGGGATTGAGTACGGCCGGCCGTGGAGCATGACCACGATTGTCGGCGTGCCGGTGGCGTGGATGGCGCGGACGAGGGCCTCCTGCACGCCGGGCGGGGTGAGCTCCGTGCGGTCGAAGCCCTCGCCGCAGGTGGCGGTGCGCTCGTCGGTGCCCCAGCCGGTGCCGGCCAGGGACATGCTGCCTCCGCCGATGACCACGACGGCCACATCGCTGCTTTGGGCCAGCTTTGCCGCCTCGGCGAAGCCCTCCTGTGATTGTTCGTAAAGGTGGCAGCCCCCGGCGTAGGCCACCTCGGTGCGCTTGCCTACCGCATTGCGGATGCCCTCGAGCACGGTGACGGCCTCGGTGCCGACCAGGGTGTAATCGCCCAGTTGGATTTCATCGGCATTGGGTCCGATGACGGCGATGCGCTGAAGGTCGCGGCGCAAGGGCAGCAGGTTGCCCTCGTTGCGGAGCAGCACGATGGACTCCTGAGCCACCTCGCGGGCGAGCTTGCGATGGGCCGGGCAGCCGACGACTCTGTCGATGCGTTCCGTATCGGCGTAGGGGTTCTCGAACAGGCCGGCGAGGAACTTGACACGGAGGATCCGGGCCACGGCCCGGTCCACGAGGCTCACCGGGACGGCGCCGCTTCGCACCATGGCCAGTAACTGCTCCCCGAAGCCGTAGTCGCTGGGGGCCTCGAGGTCCATGCCCGCCTCGAGGGCCTGGCGGCCGGCCTCGGCGGCATCGCGGGCCGTGCGGTGGAAGGTGTGCAGCATCTGAACGGCCCCGTAGTCGGCGAAGACATAGCCGGTAAAGCCCCACTCCTGGCGCAGGATACGGGTCAGCAGTAGCCTGGAGGCCGAGGCCGGCACCCCCTCGTACTCGCTGTAGGCGGGCATGATGGAAAGCGCCCCGGCCTCGCGAATGGCCGCTTCGAAGGCCGGAAGGTAGATGGTACGCAGGTCGCGGATACCCCCGGCGACGGGGGCCAGGTTGATGCCGGCTTCCGGGCTGCCGTGGGCGGCGAAGTGCTTGGGGGTACAGACCAGATGCTCGCGGTCGACGAATGGCCCCTCGCCCTGCATCCCTCTGATATAGGCCACCCCCATGCGTGCAGTGAGGTGCGGGTCCTCGCCATAGGTCTCCTCCACCCGGCCCCAGCGGGGATCGCGGGCCAGGTCCAGGTCCGGCCCCAGGGCCTGAGCGGCGCCGACGGCCCGGGCCTCCCTGGCGATCGCCGCCGCCATGCGCTCCACCAGCTCGGTGTTCCAGGTGCCGGCGATACCGATGGCCTGGGGAAACACCGTGGTGCCGCCGGACATGTGGCCGTGGAGGCACTCGGAGATCACCAGTCCCGGAATGCCCAGGCGCGTGCGCTCGACAAGATGTCGCTGCACGGCATTGACGGCCTCCGCGCTCAGATGTGCCTCGGCTCTGGGGTCCTGGAGGCAGCCGATGCTGAGCTCGCCGATCACCTCGTCGACGGCTTTGGCCGCCACGCGGCCATCGCGGATCACCGCGGCGCAGTCGAGCAGGCTCATCTGGCGGACCTTCTCCTCGAGGGTCATGCGACCTAGAAGGTCGGTGACGCGCCGTTCCACCGGCAGGCGCGGGTTGAGGTAGGGCAGGCTCTCTTTGGCATCTCTGGCGGGCATCGGCGTTCCCTCCGGCGCTGGTGTTCATCCACCGTGCTCAGACCTTGCTGCGACTTGCTTCGCCGTCGGGACGACGGCACCTTCCGCGGTTCAGACCCGCCTGCGGGCGCCGGCGATGGAACATCGGGGCGTGTCGGGTGTCCAGGGTATGTGCGGAGGGGAGGCTCGCGCATTCGGGGGGCGAGGCGTGCGAGCAAGTGCTTCGTGGCCCGTGCGGGGGGTCCAGGAGGTCGCCCGGTCTCAGCGTCGAAGATACCCTGTGTGCCTTCGTGCCGGGCCGTCCCGGGCGGGACAGGGCTAGAGCCGGTGGCAGGTTGGCTTTGCGATCCCGGCGCGCGCTGGAGGTGGCTTGCGATGCTTCGCTGTCTGCATGGCTGTGTGACACTATGTCTGCTCTTACTCGCGGGCACGGGCCTTTGCCCGGCGCAGGTGGCCGAGGTCTCCGAGACAGTGGCCGCGGGCGGGGCTGAGGTCCAGTTCACCGACGAGCCGGTTCTGGGTGAAGTCGACGTCCGTGCCCAGGTTTCGATCCCCGAGCAGTGGCAGTGGGAGCAGAGGGCCCGCATCGTCTTTGCCTACCGGGACGAGGCGGCCTTCCTCCATCTGGACATCTCCCGCAGGGCCCTCACGCTGGGCAAGGTGCAGGACGGGCGCCCCTCGGTTTTGGCCTCGCGCGACACCCCCGAGGCCCTGCTTGTCCCGGGTGTGCACCACATCACGATCAAGAGGCGGTCCTGGTCGGTGCGGGTGCTGGTGGACGACCGCGCTCTGCTGTGGGCTTCCGACGACTTCTCGCCGGGTGACCGCATCGGTCATCTGAGCCTCGGCCTACCGGTGGAGGACCTCTACGCCCAGCCCATCGGTGAAATGATGTTCCACGACGACTTCAGCCGTCCTCCCGACGAGCCCGGTCCCTGGCAGCCCCTGGTGGGCGAATGGAAGATAAGCCTCCCCGAGACGAGGAACAACAAGCCCGAGGCGGCCAAGAGCGCCAATCCGTTCTCCTTTGTGGGTAGGGGCGAGCAGGCGCTCGCGGTAGTCGAGGGGTCGCCACACTGGGACAACTACCGGGCGCAGGTGGCGGCCAGAGCCAGCGACGGCGCGGTGGGGCTGGCCTTCTACTGCCGGGACAAGGACAACCACTATCTACTGCGTGCCACCACTAATGCGGCCACTGAGGGAGCCGTCGGCGGAACAATCGGGGTGCTGGAGCTGGTGAAAGTCGTCGCGGGTGAGGAGACGGTGCTGTCGGTGGAGCCATTGGCTTTCCGGCCGGGGCGCTGGTACCGGCTCTGGGTCCGGGTCTGCGAGGGACTGCTCTCCGGTGGCGTGGATGGCGCCGAGCTGTGCCGGGCGCGGGACGATACCTTCAGTCAGGGCAACATCGGCCTGTACGCCCGGGGCTGCCGGGAGGCGCACTTCGACGACGTCTCGCTGGAGCCGTACCGCTGGTTTGAGGACGACTACGAGGACGACGCCGCCGCCCGGCCGCTGGACGTGCTGACCGGCACCTGGCGCACACACCGCGGCTGGCTCCGCGGCAGTGTGGGGGCCGGCTCGCGCCAGGCCATCGCCCTGCTCGGCTGCTCCCAGTGGCGCGACTACACGTTCCGCGCCCACATCCTGCCCGCCAATGCCCGGGCGGTGGGGCTGTACTTCGGTTGCATGGGACCACAGGATTACCTGCTCTTCCGCTGGGGACGGAGCCTGCAGGACCCCGACGAGCAGCGTCAGGAGCTGTGGCGCGTAGCTTCCGGTGCCGCGGAGCTGGTGGCCGGTCGCGCGGCGCTGCTCACCGGCGACCCCCACGAGGTGGAGGTCACCACCGACCGCGGCTATGTCGCGGTGGCCGTGGACGGCCGTACGGTGCTGGAAGGCGCCGATGTAGGCCGGGGTGTCCCGACCGCACGCCGCGGCCGGGTGGGCTACCACGTGGAGGGCGCCGGCAGTAACGCGGAATTCGACAACTTCCGCCTCCGCTTCTGCGAGCCCCCCAGAGAGCCGGCGTCGATCACCGAGCAGTTCGCCAAGGAGGATACCATGGCCGACTGGGCGCGCCCGGCCGCCTCCTGGGACAAGGCCGCCGACAATCTGCACAACTACAGCCTTCCGGTCTGGGGCGACTTCGATCTGCGCATCCGTCCCGGCAAGCTGGCGCCCTCCAGCCGCACGTGGAGTGTGGGCCTGAGGCTGGCGGCGACGCCGGAAGCACTGACGGAGGCCCCGGTCTCTATGAGCGTTGGCGCCACAGCGGGCCAGGCCGGGGTCGCCTGCGGTGACGGCCCCCCGGTGGTCTCGGCCGACGGCGACCCGCTACTGGAGCTCGAGCGACGCGGCGGAGTGCTGGTGGCCAGCCTGGACGGCACGCCCTTTGCCGGCACCGTGGTGCCGCCCGGCGCCGAGGCGCCCATCGTCGGCCTGCAGATAGATGGTCAGCCCATAGACCTCAACAGCGTTCAACTCACCTCGCCCCACATCGTGGACGAGACATTCTCCGGCGCCCCCACGGACTGGGCGCCCACGGTGGGCACCTGGACGATCAGCGACCGCTGGAACTGCCAGCCCCAGTGGGCCTGGTTCTGCGGCCGAGAGGCCGACAGCCCCCTGATCTGGCACAAGACCCCCTACAGCGGGGACATGGTGGCCGAGTTTTGGGCCGCCGTCATGATGGACCGCACCGACGGTAACGGCTACAGACACCCCAGTGACCTCAACGGGATCATCTGCGGTGACGGCACGCACCTTTGCAGTGGCTATGCCTTTGTCTTCGCCGGCGAGAACAACACCAGCACGCGGCTGATGCGCGAGGGAGAGGTCGTGGCCGAGACCGATGCGCTGAAGATCGGCACCAAGGATGAGTTCCACCGCCACTGGTTCCACTGCCGCCTGGAGAAAACCGGGGGCCACCTGACTTACTACGTCGACGGTAACAAGGCCCTGGAGTACGAGGACCCGCAGCCTCTGGCCGGCGGACACGTGGGCCTGTGGACCTACCAGAGGAACGGTATTCTGGTGGCGAGAGCTCGCATTGCCTATCAGGAGGGTCCCGGACGGTAGAACAGGCGCCCGCCGGGCTTCGGCCGCGTCATCTCGGGCCGCGGTGGTTCTCAGTTCCGGCCCGCGGCCTTCACCGCAGGGCGGAGCCGATCTCAAAGGCGCTCCGGAGAGCCGGTTCGCATCGCGACCCGGCCGGATAACCAGCAAGGGGGAAGATCGATGAATGTCTTCCGGGTACACAGAGCACCGTTGTACGGTTTGCTGCTATGTGGTCTACTGCTGACCCTGCCTGCCGCGGCGGAGGAGATCTCCGTCGCCACGGCGGGCGACGGAAGCGTCCGATTGTCTCTCGAGCCCCAGCCGGACGCCTGGCCCCCGCGGGTGGGGCGCCAGGCGCTGCTGAGCCTCGAGGTCAACGCCCATGCGCTGCAGTGGCTCAACGTGCCTCAGCGCTTCGCGCAGATCGAGCACCGCTCCGCGGCGGGCGATGATGTCCGGACGTTCTCGGGCTCGCTGCGCATCCCCGGCGATTTGGGACCGGAGCAGGGCGGTCTTCTCGACTTCAGCGAGGAGATCAAGATCGACGGCGCCCGGCTGCTGGCGGATTACGAGCTGCAGACTCGGGGTACCGTGAACCTCTGCGGCCTGCAGGTCTCGGCCTATCTGGACGCGGGCGCTTTCAAGGGCTCCCAGGTACTGCTCAGTGGGGTGGCCAAGCCACCTGAAGGCTACAAGTGGGAGCAGTGGCCGATGGACACGATCACGGTGGTTGAGGCCCCCGAACCCGCGACGCCTCCGCCCGGTATGCCGGCGCCGCCGGCCGCCGCCGAGGGGGACGAGGAGGAGGCTGTGGGCGAGGGCGCCGAGGCCGCGGGTGAAGACGACCAGGAGGCGGCGGAGGATGAAGCAGAGGCTGCCGGAGAAGCTCCGGACGCCGCCGCGCCGGCGGGGGCCTTCACCGCCGCTGAGCCGGTGACGTTGGCCTTCGCCGCCGCCGGTGAAGACAACTGGCAGCTCTACGACGGCTTCTGCAGCGAGATTCGCATCGCGGCCCCACAGGGCCCGCCGGTGACGATCAAGGCTCCCGGCGTCTGCCGATTCGTCATCCAGGATAACCGCAAGTGGGGCTACGACGTCTTCGAGGTGCGCCTGGCCTTCGTCATGATGGATGAGGGACAACAGGTCACACGGGACAATGTCTACACCGGGAAACTGGAGATCTCATTCGGCGATAACGACACCCTCAAGTTCACCGAACCCGCGCCGGCCGAGTAGTAGCCGCGGCGCCTGACGGCACTATCACGCGGCGCCGCCTCGGCCCCTGATTCCGGGCCGGGCGGCGCCGTGTGTGGCGCCCGGCAGGGGCCTGCATGGAACTCAGGGTGGGCAGGAAGCCGCCGGAAGGCGCCGTGACGCCGAAGAGTTCCCATCCTTGTGCCGTCGACACGAAGATGCCCCTCGGCCTGTGCGTGCGCCCGTCCACGCCGTCCTGCATGGCCCGGAGCTGCCGCCTGCCGCTCGAGGGTTCGTGCAGCCCGCCCCATCCTAGCCCGCGCCTGTCCGCCCCTCAAACAGCATCTTCAGACAGCACAGCGACTCCGTCTGGCACTGCTGCATGCTTTTTGCCACCGGTACGTCTTCACGATGCCACAGCTCCAGCGATGCCCACCCCTCGTAATCTGCCGCCGTCAGCGCCGCCACGATCCCGGGAATGTGCAGGGCCCCCTCGCACAGCATCTGCGTCGGCACCTTGTCCGTCGTGTGGTTGCGGAAGTGCAGGCCCATGAGCCTGGGGCCGAAGCGCTCGATGAGGGCCACGGGATCGCCGTCGCCGCAGTAGGCCCAGCCGATGTCCAGGTACAGACCCACCAGGTCCGGGACGGTGTGCTCGGCGAGCAGGGAGAGCTCGGCCGCGAGGCCCTCGGGCGAGGCGGCGTGGTTGTGCAGGCCCACGGCAAGGCCCTCGGCGCGAACGCGCCGGGCCAAGGCCGACAACCTCTCTCCGGCGAGGCGCAGGTCCTCCTCTGTGACCTGCTCGCGGGCTCCCCAGCCGCCTTTGGGCGCGGTGGTGAAGAACACATACTCGCCGCCCAGGGCCCTGGCACCGGCCGCGGTGGCGACCACCCTGTCGGCGTCGGTCGTCGTCCAGTCATCGAACAGCGGGCCGCCGGTGGAGGCGCCGCTGAGGGCGATGCCGGCTTCCGAGAGGTCTGTCGCCGTCAGCTGCGAGGGGTCCATCTCGATGCCCTCGGCGCCGGCGGCCGCGGCCCGCCGACAGATCTCAAGCGCCGACAACTCGCCAATGCCCTTGTTGTAGGTCGGATGCCAGGAGAACGAGTTCGTGGCCAGACGGATCATCACCGGGCTCCTCTCGCGGCCGGGCTTGCGTAAGAGAAAGAAGAGTTCGCGGCACACACACGGTATCCCTGTGTGGGTTGCAGGGCGCCGTCCGCGCCGGGGCGAACACGGCATCGCCGGACGCCGCAGAGCGCGAGGACGGAGGAAGCCGGACATGAGACCATCGGCCGTGCTGTCGGTCATCTTCCTGACCGCGACCATTCACTGCCTGGCCGGGCCGCCCCTGCGCCACTCGAGGCAGTGGGTGCTGGAACGCCTGCAGCAGTTGTACGCCATGGATGAGGCCTATCTGTACAACGAGGTCCTCGGCGGCCGCGCTATCCATCAAAACAGCATGACCGATCCCCCCACGGAGGCCTGGGAGGGCAACTTCCACACCCAGCAACAGTCGTATTACGCTCTGGTGAAGATGGACCTGTACGAGCTGGAGGGACGTCAGGACGCCACCTACCTGGACCAGGCGCACGAACTGCTGCAGTGGGTCATCGACAACGGTTATGACCCTGTGGGGCCGGGTTTCCACCTCAAGTACAGCACCAATACGGGACAGTGGCAGAAGGACTTCTTCCCGGAGTTCAACACGATCACCGTCGCCGGGCTCCTATGCTACGACCACTATCGTCCGCACGAACGGTGGCGGGAGATCGCGGAGGCCGTGCTGACGCGAGTCCTGCAGACCGACAGCTTCGTGCCGGGCACGCACAAAGCGCTGTATACCTCCGGGTACCTGGCCCTGAAGCTGCTGGACTGCTACGACACCCGCGGCGAGACCCGGTTCCTCGAAAGCGCCGAGCAGGTCGTGAGCCTCGCCGATCAGGCCCTGTGGGATGCGGAGTACGGCGGCTGGTTCGCCGAAGGGAAGGCGGGAGGCGAACTCCCGCGGCACACGACTAAGTTCACGCACACCAACTCGAATATGATCCAGGCGTGCCTACGGCTGTATCTGGCCGGCCGCGGAGACAAGTACCGCGACCGGGCGTTGGCGGGCCTGAGGTTCCTGGCCGAGCACAGCCGCTCACCCGCGGGCGGCTGGTATCGGCACAACACCCGCGACGGTTCGGACCCGAAGCGGCCGCCCGGTATCGGCGACGGCGGCAACACCGAGCCGGGGACGGTTGAGGTCTACGACCGGATGGCCCAGATGATCGTGGCCTGCTGCCTCGCCTGGCGGGCTACCGGCGAGCCCGAGTATCTGCGCTGGGTGGACGACACCCTGGACAGGCTCGAACAGACCCACCTGACTCGCTACCCCGTAGGGGTGAACTACGGCTATACCACTGCGGGTGACTACCAAAACACCTGGTGTCACCTGTGGGGCCTGAAGGCCTTCATCACCCTGGCTCGGGTGTGGGAACAAGACGCGTTCTGAGGCTCACAGAGGGCCAATGGCCGCGGGCAGTCTCGTGGGCGTAGCAGGCCCGGCGCCCACTGCACTACGGCAGCCGGCTGCTCTCCGCTGCCGGCGCCTGCTCGGCCGCAACGGGCTCCGGGGCCTCCCGCAGTACGTTCGAATCCACCACCGGCGGCTCCAAAGTCTTGGGTGCCGTGACGAGCAGACGGTTCTCGTCCTCGTAATCCTCCGCCACTGTCTTGCGGGCGAGGCGTGGCACGAGACCTATCAGCCGGGTGGGGCGGTCTACCAGCATGGCGACCGCCGCCACCAGATACAGGGCCGAAAACAGCGGGTGCATCTGCTCGGCCGTGAAACCCACCAATGTGCCCCCCGGCAGCAGCGGGACGATTGTGGGAGAGAGCAGTTGGGCCAAGAACAGCACGAACAGCAGGAGTGCCTGACCCATGGAGAAGCGCAGAGTCGCCAGCATGACCACCGCCAGCAGCGACTGGGCGGCCGTGAGCATGATCTCGTGCATCTGCAGGCTGTCCATGGGGATCGGGTGATCGAACGAGCCCAGGGAGAGGGCGAACACCGCCGGGATCATCCCCACCAGCAGCGTCCACTGGTTCAACTTGGCCGACAGCAGGCTTCCCAGCGCCAGGCCGGCCCTGCTGCGAAGCGCGAACATGATCGCCACCACGAACTCCGGGGCCTCGGAGGCGATGGGCGCCAGCCACTGTACCAGGAAGAATTCGTTGATGCCGAAGGCCTTCCCTGTGCCCACGAGACCTTCGCAGAAGCGCTCGGCGTTGGCCAAAATGGCCCCGGCGGCCATCAGAAACAGCAGCACCGTGGCGGTGCGCCGCTTCACCGTGGGCAGGGAGCAGATATACGCCGCCGGCCCCTCCACCTCGCACTCCCCCGGCGGTCTACGCGCCGCGATGCTCAGATACCAGGCGTACAGCCCCATGAACACGATCCCGTCGTACCAGGCAAGGCTGCCCTTGAGAGGGATCACCATGGCGTAGACCGTGGCGGCGGCCAGGAACCGCACTTCCAGGTAGCGCTCGGGTTCCAGCACCACGGCTCGGCGGCTCTTGATCCAGAAGATGGCTGCGATGACGGCCCAGGCCACTCCGATGATGAGTCGGTTGGCGCCGGTCATGTTGGCGATGGCGAAGTGTGAGTAGTCACTCTCGGGGAACTTGCCGGCCTGCCAGGTGAAGTACATGTCCACGGCGTACTCGGGCAGGACGGCGATCACGGCGACCACGGCCAGAGCCAGTGCGGGGGAGATGTCCGACTGCGCGGCATCGCAGGCCCACAGGAGCAGGAACGAGGCCGCCAGGATGGCGATCCCGGCGATCAGGGCGGTGGCCGGGGCGGACAGCTCAGCATGGACCAGGGCGAGAGTGACACCCGGAACGGCCAGCAGAGCGGCGAAGATGATGGAACTGAGGGCGCGGCGGGTATTCATGCAGTCCTCCGGGCGCGTGGCAGATGCCTGGCCACACGCAGTCGTTGCGTGCAGCCAAAGGTCTCACACCCGTGAAGGACCGGTCGGGGGGCCAGAAGATGGCCTTCGTACTGTTGGCCGACCCGGAGCGGCGAGAGCCGCCCAGTTACTCCCCTTTGACTAACCGACAGAGTATAGCATACGGCCGCACCCGCGGCAACTTGAGGGGCGGCGAAAAGCGCGGACACGGGTGGAACTACCCCGGGGCCGGGCCACGGAGACGGAGCGCAGCGAGCTCCGGCGGGAACGGCGAGTGGGGGAGAGAGGTTGAGCGAAGCCCCCCGGGAGACAGGAGGCTTCGCGGTGCTTCAGGGCGGTCTCTATCCCTTGGCCGGGTTGGCCACGGTCTCGGCGGCTGCCATGACTTCTTTCACGAACTCCCATACGTTCATGCCGAAGTTCATTATGTCCAGCTCGTCGTTGATGTGAGTGCCGAAGCCTGCGATGATGTGGGTCTGTCCGTCCTCGCCGGCGTCGACGAAGTAGCGGGCGAGCCTGGCGTCCCTGTTGAGGTCATTGCAGATCACCAGCAGCCCCTCGTCGTCCGTATCCTCGGGGGCGGCCATGAGGCTGATGGTGAACAGGGTGTTCCCGTGGACGAGCGCCACCAGAGCGGGCAGGCCGCCGTGGGTCGCGACGAGAGTGCCCTCATCGTCCACTGCGCACTCGTAACCCATGGGGGCCTGCACAAGCTCCCCTTCCACGGCTTCCATGGTTGCGGCGATGTCCACTGCGGGCACATCTTCGCCCTCCTCCTGGGCCCATACGCCGGGAATCATGGCGATGGCGAGGACGAGCAGCAGCGTGACGACGGCGGCGGTCTTCGGCGACGAACTGTGATGCATGGTACTGTCTGTCTCCTTCTGTGGCCGTTGTGCTCCGTCCGGCCGGTGTCGGGGCCTCATCTGATCGTCCGGCATGCCGGGTGAACACCCGTGAGCCGGGGCCCGCACGCGGCGCTTAGGCCGGTGGTAGGAACACACCTGCCGTGCCGATCATCCGGGGCGGCCGCTGGAGAGGAAGCGCACCTGGCTGGAGTTCCGGCCAAGGGGTCCGGGCAGACGAGCGGATCGCTGAGGCGGACCGGGCCGACTAGCGCTCGGCACCCGTCCGGGACGGAGCTGGTCTGACAACTACCGGCAAACACCCGTCGCGGGTGTATGGTTCCCGGCCCGCTTTCGTTGGCGGGGCGGCGGTCCGGATAGCGACGGCACCTGCCGGCACCACAATCGCACAGGGGACGGGGCGGCCCGACGGCCGTTGGTGGGGCGGGCTCTCCACTCACATCATGCAGGTTCTGGGCGGGCGGCGACTCACGTCGCCTCACCCCCCCAACCCCCCTCTCCCTTACTCGCCGATACGAC
>CAYRFY010000149.1:0-9044 GCA_964423635.1 uncultured Armatimonadia bacterium
GCTGGGCGCCTCGTAGGCCAGGTTGTGCATTTCATACGGATCGGCCTGCAGATCGTACAGCTCGTCGAGGTCGCGGTTGTGCCAGTTGAGGGTGAACTTGTGGCTGCCACGGCGCGAGACGATGGCCGTATTGGAGCAGTCGGCGAAGACCGTTTCGCGGTGGGTGTCCGTCTGGGCCGCCAGCAGAGGGGCCAGACTCCTGCCGTCCATTCCCGGAGGCGCGGAGAGCCCCGCGGCCTGCAGGATCGTGGGCAGAAGGTCGATGTTGCTGCACAACGCGTCGGTTCGGGAGCCCGGCCGCGTCACGCCGGGAACGTGCATCAGCGCGGGAACCCGGTAGAGCTCCTCGTACCCGCACCTGCCCAGCTTATAGATCATCCCGTGGCCGGCCATCATGTCCCCGTGGTCACTGGTGAACACGACGAGGGTGTCCTGCCATTGGCCGGTCTCCTGGAGAGCGGCGAAGACCTTGCCGATCTGTCGGTCGAGGTAGCTGCAGTAGCCATAGTAGCGGCGGATGTAGTCGCGGAACTGGGCGTCCGTCCACGTGGGGCGTACGTGGCAACGGCTGTTGGCCCGCTGCCCTACCGGCTTGCCCTCGAGACTGTCGTTGAGGCTGGGGGGCAGGGCCACCTCGTCGAGCGCGTACATCTCATCCCAGGGCCGGGGCGGGGCGGTGGGCAGGTGCGGGCCGTAGAAAGAGAGCACCGCACACCACGGCCGCACGCCGTGGGCATTGGCGCGCACGAAGCGCTCGGCCTCGCGGGAGAAGAACGCGGCCATGTGGTGGTCTTCCGAGAGCTGCGAGTAGATGTGGGTGCCCTCGGCCCCGGAGGGGGCATCGTTGTGGTTGCCCACTCTGGGGTTCTTCTCCAGCAACTCCCCCTGCCCGACCTCGCGCAGGAACCGGTGATAGTGCTCCCAGCCGCCGGCCCAGGTTTCGAAACCGTGCTGCGGAGCGTCTTCCCCCGAGCCACCGGCAACCCGCTGGAACGCGAAGCCCTCCGCCTGCGGATCGCGCCGATAGTACCAGTGGCCCCCGAAGTCCCCGGCACTGTCGTCCCGCTTTCCGCGGTACATGTTGCCCCCCAGGTGCCACTTGCCGAAGTAGCCGGTGGCATACCCGGCCTGGTGGCAGATGTCGCCGAGGCACGGTACCGATGGCTCCAGGAGCACGTCGTTTTGCATGACACCGTGGTTGTGGGGGTAGCGTCCCGTGAGCATGGAGGCACGCGAGGGGCTGCAGGGGAAGGCGGCGATGTAGAAGTTCTCAAACAGGCACCCCCGACCGGCGAGATCGTCCAGGGCGGGGGTGGCTATGACGTCATTGCCCGCGGCTCCCAGGCAGGTGGCGGGCTGCTGGTCGGTCATGACAAACAGGATGTTGGGACGCCGCGGGGTCTGCGCTTCTCCGGTACGGGCGATGCCGGCGGCGAGGGCCACGCCGGCGCCCCCCACCGCCCTGACAAACTCCCTGCGATCCACGGGCATGAGCTACCCCTCCCGTGCGGCGGACGACGCGGTGGCGGCGGTCCCGGACCCTGGCTGAGCCGGCCCGACGCCGGGCCAAGCTCCTCGGAGGTCCGGCCGAGAACCCCGCTTCGCCGCAAATGTCATTCTGAGAGCGTCCGCTCCCAAGGGGAGCAGCTCGAAGAATCTCCTGGAGCACAGCGAGAGCCTTCGCTATCTCGCTGCGCGAGATTCACGCTCAGGATGACATGAGCCGGGCCGGCCGGGCTTTTCGGCCAGACATCTGGACGGATGCCACGCCTATCTCTGTCGTTCGCCGCCGGAGGGTCGAGACCCTTGTCGGCGCGATGTCGAGCTCCCAGGGCGACACCTCCGGCAGGCCTCCCCGGCCACGGCCCGCCCGCCGCTCACATCGGCGCATGCCGCGCCGGGCCGTTCGTGCCCTCAGATCCCGGTGCGGGCCGGCCGTTACTCGCCACGCCGGGCTCCTTTCGGAGGATCGCAGGGGATCCCGTCATCCAGCGTGATGACCTGGGTATGCGGCTCGGACTCGTCGCTGCTCTTGCCCATGGTCGCATAGAAGCCGGAGCCATCGGAAGCCAGCTCAACATAGTACTCCAGTCGGTCGGAGAGCCTGAGCTCGACCTGCCCGTCCACATAGACGGTGAAGTCTCTGGCCACCCAACCGCCTCCGCTCCCGACCCACGTCACGCGCACATCAATGGGTTCACTGCCGTCATTGGAGAAGAACAGCGAGGCCGGGCCGTAGCCAATGACCTCGTCCTGCTGGGCGCAGCCGGCAAGAAGCACGGTCAGCGTAAGCAGTGCCAGAACGATCGGGGTTGAATGCTTCATGGTAGTTATGCCTCCTGAGACAAACGGGCCGGATGGCCGTCCCGGCCGTTGCGGCGGGCGCAGACAGGATTGTACCAGATTACGGCGTCATTTACTACTAACTATAGTAGACGCGGCAAACGCAGGAAGGATCACTTCTGACGGCCAGTTTTCGTCCGCTCCGAGCCGGAGAACGGCGACCGGAGACTGCAAAGGGCCCGGTGAATTGTGAGTAGACCAAGGCAGCCGGTTCTTCCTCCGGCGTGCGCGAGAGTATGCACCCCGGCCGGTGCCCATGGCCTGTAACCAGCAATTCCCGCACCGCCCCCTGATGCTGTCTGGCGCCGGAGATCGGGCGACGCGGGGCTCGGGTGCAAGCGCCAATGGCTCAGAGCACCTCCCGGTGCCCATTTCGCCGCCGCCCGGCGGGGCCCCCGGCTGCAACCGCCGGAAGGACGCGGGCCTCCTGTAGCGAACAGAAACCTGTACCTCCTATTCTCCCCCGGCGGAGGAGCTGCCATGCAGTGCGTACTGCTCTGCCTGTCATTGTTCTGCGGCCTGTGCCCTGCGTGCCGGGCCGATGACGTGCAGATCGCCATGGAGAAGCTGTCGCAGATCATCAACACCGACGCGGGGGAGTGGAAGTTCCAGCACCCCGCACAGTCGGGTGGGGAGCGACCCGATCTGGATGACAGCGCATGGACCAAAGTACGCCCGGAGCATCAGTGGGAAGGGGAAGACACCGAGGCCTGGTACCGCAAGACCATCGTCATTCCGCAGCAGGTCGGCGGCGTCGACGTGGCCGGGCAGCGGCTCATCCTGCGCTGTGCGGTGGATGACGACGGGGAGTTGTTCGTCAACGGACAGTCGCGGGGCCGGTTTCACTGGGACCAGGGCGAGACCGTCTTGACCGAGCAGGCGCGGCCGGGCGAGGCGATCGTCGTGGCCGTGCGGGCCATCAATGGACCCGTTCACGGACGGCTGATGTGGGCCACCTTGACCTACGATCTGTTCGGCGAGGTGCGGCAGGAGGCCGAGGTCCACAGACGCCGCCTGGCCTTCTGTAGCCGTCTGCTGGACAGCCCGCAGGTAGGAGATCGGCGAAGTCAGTATGAGGAAGTGCTCAACCGTGCGGCACTGGAGATTGACTTCAGCTCCGCCGCCCTCTCCGACCGGCAGCGGTTCCGGGCCTCCCTGGAGCGCTCTCTGGAGGCCCTGCGGCCGTTTTCACCGCTCGCCAGGCACTACTCCCTGTACCTGGTGGGCCATGCCCACATCGACATGAACTGGCTGTGGCTGTGGCCTGAGACCAAGGAGGTCTGTCGTCTCACCTGGGATCAGGCCCTCAAGTTCATGGATGAGTACCCCCAGTTCCGCTTCACCCAGAGTCAGCCGGGCGCGTACATCGCCATCGAGGAGGAGCAACCGGAGCTGTTCTCGCGCATTCAGGCCGCGGCGAGGGAGGGCCAGTGGGAGCCGGCGGGTGCAGGCTGGGTGGAGGGGGATACGAACATGGCCTCCGGCGAGATCCTCGCCCGCCACTGCCTCCTGACCGATGCCTACTATCGCGAGAAGCTGGGGCGCCGATCGAAGGTGGCCTGGCTGCCCGACAACTTCGGCCACGCCTGGACGGTGCCCAGCATCCTCTCCGATGCCGGCTACAGGTACTTCTACTTCTGTCGGGCGGGGAAAGGGACGCCGCTCTTTTGGTGGGAGGGCCCCGACGGTGCCCGTCTCCTGGCCTACCAGGAGGGCTGGTACAACTCCAAGATCACCGACGAGCTGGCTACTTTGCCGCTGGGGATAGAGGCGAGGGCGGGTCTGCCGGCGGCCATGGTGGTCTACGGCGTGGGCGACCACGGAGGCGGGCCCACAAGGCAGGACATCGAGACCGCCCGGACCTTGCAGGAGGACCCCCTCTTCCCCAATGTGCAGTTCTCCACGGCCGGCGAGTTCTTCGCCATGGCCGCCGAGCAGGCGGGCGAGTCGCTGCCCCGGATCCAAGACGAGCTGAACTTCACCTTCGAGGGCTGCTACACCACGCACTCGGACATCAAGAGGTGGAACCGCACCTGCGAGAACCTGCTTCCCACCGCGGAGACGCTGGCGCTGGTGGGCACGCAATACGGCGTGCCCTATCCGGCCGAGAGCTTCCGACAGGCCTGGCGCAACGCCTGCTTCAACCAGTTCCACGACATCCTGCCGGGCACCGCGATCCACGGCTCGTACGACTACTCCCGAGAGCTATTCGAGCAGGCGAAGGCCGTGGCGGATAGGGCCATCGAGCAGAGCCTGGACGCCCTGGCCGGCCGGGTGAACACCGAGGGTGAGGGAGCGGCCGTCCTGGTCTGGAACCCCGTGGCCTGGGAACGCGCGGACTACTGCCGGGCTCAGGTCACGGCGGAAACGGCCTGGGAGGGCGCCGAGGTTCGAGATGCCGAGGGGAAGGCCCACATCGCGGAGATCGTGGCCGTCGAGGAGCAGGAAGGGAGGTACCTGGTCAGCGTGGGCTTCATCGCCACGCTGCCGGCCATGGGCTATGAGGTCTTCCACCTGCGGCCGGCGCCCGCCTCCGAGGGCGATGCGGTGGCCGGACCGGAGGCCGTCACACTCACCGGCGATTGCGTCGCACACATCGACTCGGCAACCGGTCTGTTCACGGCCGCCGTCTCCGGCCGGGAGCCCTTCGCCACGGACTGCGGCCTGGATCTGCTCCAAGAGAGCGGCACCGAGATGAGCGCCTGGACCATCGGCAGGATCCTCTCCGACACCACCCTGCAAAGGCCGGAGGCCGTCGAGCTGGTGAACAGCGGACCGGTGAGTCGAACGGCGTCGGTGACGTACAAGGTCCAGAGCTCCACACTGGAGCAGCTTATCACCACCTACGCGGGCCTGCCCCGCGTGGACATCAGTCTGCGCGCCGACTGGCAGGAGCCGGGCAGCCGCGAGCTGGGCGCACCCTTCGTCAAGGCGGCTTTCACGCTGCCCGTCGACACACCCCAAGTGACCTTCGAGATCCCCTTCGGGGCCATCACTCGTCCGGCCAACGGTCATGAGGTGCCGGGGCAAAGGTGGATCGATGTCTCGCAGACCCGGCGCACCCCGGTGGGCAGCGACCGTGATTCGGCGCCCATCGACCTGACCGCGGAGTTCAACGAGGACGTCATCGCCGCACCGCAATCTCCCCTGGATGGCGACTTCGACGGCGGCGGCCGGGCCTACAGCTCCGAGATTCTCGCCGGTGGACAGGGCGAGACGGCCGAGGTCGACGGCGTCCCCTTCCGTTTCCCTCCTGTTACCGAGGGACGGAACAATTCCGTGCGCTGTCTGGGTCAAACGATCCAGTTCGTCCCGCGACGCACCGGCGGACTGGCGGTGTTCGGTGCCTCCTCCAATGGGACCCACGGAGGCACCGCCAGGCTGATCTACGAGACCGGTCCCCCCCAGTCGGTGCCGCTATCGCTCACCGACTGGTGCCTGCAGCCGGACGCGGCCGAGATTGAGGCCCTGAGCCTGGACTATCGCTTCGTGGCGGGTCGCAGGGGGGAGCCCGCCACCAGAATCTGGATGCGTCGTCTGGCGGCGGACGCAACCCGACCGCTGTCGGGCATCGTGCTGCCCAATGCCCCGAACCTGCATATCATGGGGCTCTCGTTCTCGGCGGCATATGTGAGCACGCCGCTGTGGGGCGTCTCTCTTGTCAATGACTGCAAGTACGGGTTCGATGTGCGGAGGAAGGACGAGGGCCGCCGAACGCGCATGCGCATGTCGCTTCTCCGGGCCTCCTACGACCCGGACCCGATGCCGGACCGTGGAGAGCATGAGGTCGGCTACAGTCTCTACCCGCACCAGGAGGGCTGGCGGGAGCTGGGCACGCCGCGGCGGGCGCTGGAGTTCAACCGGCGGCCGATTTGCCGACCGGTGGAGACTCACGGCGGCCCATTGCCCCCGCGGCACAGCTTCCTCTCCGTCGAGCCGCCGGAGATGGTGCTTTCCGCCTTCAAGCCGGCCGAGACGGGTAGCGGGTACGTGCTGAGGGTATACAACACCAGCGGGGCGGGCGGGCGGGCCACCCTCAGGTGTGCTCTCCCCTTCGATGAGGCGGTGGCGGTCAACATTCTGGAGGAGCCCCGGCCGGAGCAGAGCGTAAACCGGCAGGGCGATGAGGTCGCTCTCGACCTGGCCGGGCGAATCCACAGCACCGTCAAGCTGGCCCGGTAGACGCTGCTCTCCACTGAGCCACACCTTGGCTCAAGTCGTTGCTGTGTCACAAATGGCACGTGTTTTGCAGGCCTTTCACTTGGCGAGAAGCCACCCGATGGGGGACTACGCAGGAGGCGGGCCCCCGCGGGGTACCAAACCGGAGGCGAGCTATGAGTTCAGGCAACGTCCTCGTACTGATCGTGCTGTTGGGAGCTATCGCCACGATGTGTGCGGCGGCGGACCTCCCGCTCTCGCGGGTGGTGCTGTTCACCAGTGGAGTCGGGTATTTCGAACGGGAGGGCTCCGTGCAGGGCAACAGCCTGGTGGAGCTATCCTTCCGCACCAACCAGATCAACGACATCCTCAAGTCCATGGTCCTGCAGGACCTGAGCGGCGGCGCGATTGCGCCCGTCACCTATGCCCCCCAGGATCCCCTGGAGAGGACGCTGAGTTCCTTCGCCGTGGACATCTCCGATAACCCGTCGGTCGTGCAGGTCTGGGATCGCCTGCGCGGTACGAGGGTGAAGCTGGAAGCCGAGAGCACCGTGGAGGGCGTGGTCTTCGGCTCCGAGGAGCAGGAGAAGTCGGTGGGCGACAACATCCTCAAGTTCCAGGTGCTCAATGTCCTGACCGACACAGGCCTGGTGGCGGTTCCGCTGTGGCAGGTGAGGACCCTGGCCCTGCTGGACCCGGCCATCGACAGCGACCTGCGCAAGGCCCTCAAGGCTATGGACCAGGCCCGCGACACGGACAAGCGTCCTGTGACCATCACCTTCAATGGCGACGGTGACCGCAATGTAGTGATCGGCTACCTGCTGGAGACCCCGGTTTGGAAGACCAGCTACCGACTGGTCTCCGACAAGGAGGGGCTCTTCCTGCAGGGGTGGGCGATTGTGGAGAACACCTCGGATGATGACTGGGAGGACGTAACGCTGTCTTTGGTCTCCGGCCGGCCGGTGAGCTTCATCCAGGACCTTTACCAGCCGTTGTATGTGAAGCGGCCGGTGGTGGCGCCGTCGGTGGCGGCGGCCGCGGCGCCCAGAATCTGGGAGGGCGATCTGGAGGAGGCCGAAGAGACGGCCGCGGCCGAGGACAGGCCCCGAGAGATGGCCAAGGCCGCACCCGCTCCGTCGGTGGCGATGGGTGCCGGCATGGCGGCCCCCGGGGCTCCGCGCCGCGAGCGCCGAGCCATGGACCTGGCCACAACCGGGGCGCAGAGCATCGCCGAGGGCGGCAAGGTGGGCACCCTGTTTCAGTATGCCATCAACCAGCCCGTGAGCGTGCCCAGGCAGCGGTCGGCGATGATCCCCATCATCAACGGCAGGGTCGAGGGCGAGAAGGTCTCGGTCTACAACGCCCAGGTCGACCCCAAGTACCCGATGAACGGGATCAAGCTCAGGAACACCACCGGCCTGCACCTGATGGGCGGCCCGATCACCGTGTTTGACACCGATGTCTACGGCGGCGACGCCCTGATCGACGACATCGTTCCCGGCGACGACCGCCTGCTCACCTACGCCGTCGACCTGGCCGTGGAGGTCGATCCCCGCGGCAAGCACACTCCCGACACCTTCGTGAGCGCCAAGATCGTCAATGGCATCATGACCATGCAGTACAAGCGCCAGTCCTCGCTGACCTATGTGGCCAGGAACAATGGTGAGGAGCCGCGCAAGCTCCTGGTGGAGCACCCCGTGCGGGACGACTGGAAGCTTGTGACTCCGGACAAGCCCGAGGAGCGCACGCGCAGCGCCTACCGCTTCGCCCTCGCTCTCGAGCCGGCCAAGACCGCGGAGCTACTCGTGGTCGAGGAGTCCGTGCGCGCCGAGATTGTCAGCCTCGCCGATCAGGACGCCGAGGACATCGACCTGCTCATCGGCCGCACCACACTCTCGGAGCAGATGAAGGCCGCGCTGCAGACCATCGTCGGCATGCGCGGGGAGCTGGCGCAGCTCGCCGCCAAGCGTGAGGAAGCCGAGACCCAGGTGGAGGAGATCACCGGCGAGCAGGACCGCATCCGCCAGAACATGCGGGAGCTCGACCGCCAGAGCGAGCTGTACCGCAAGTACGTGGATAAGCTCACCGAGCAGGAGACGCTCCTGGAGAAGCTCAGCGGTGAGCTCAAGACCCTCCGCGCCAACGAGCAGGAGAAGGAGAAGGCCCTCGCCGACTACGTGGCGGGTCTGAACATCGAGCAATAGCCGCCCTGCTCAGCGCATCCGTAGCGCGCGACGCTCTCCCGGCCGGAGGGCGTCGCGCGCCCATAGCCGTTGCCGCCCGCGTAGGTCGGGTTTCCCGGCCCGACGCGGCCGTCGGCACGTAGCACAACAGCCTCAGCGCCGTGCTTGCCCATGTGACACCGAATTCCGCCGCCGGATAATCGGCGAGCAGACCATAGAAGCTGTTTCTTATCAGCACGTGGTAGTAATACTTCTGAGTGTCCGCGTCATACTGCGTGAACACATTTTCGATGACGCCCTCCAGTACCTGCGCATTTTTGTAGATGAAATACACCGAGCCGTCCTGCTTGATATCCGGCG
>CAYRFY010000149.1:9054-13994 GCA_964423635.1 uncultured Armatimonadia bacterium
TGATAGCCATGCGCCCTGTGGTGTGTGCCCTGCTGCTGGCAGGAGTGCTCTCCGCCGCCTCGGGAGCCGATCTGCCGCTGACGCGGGTAGTGCTGTTCAGCAGCGGTGTGGGGTACTTCGAGCGGCTGGGAGAGGTGGAGGGCAATGCCGGCCTCCAGCTCTCCTTCCGCGTGGAGCAGATCAACGACATCCTCAAGTCCCTGGTGCTGCAGGACCTGGGCGGCGGGTCGGTGGCCCCGGTCACGTACGCCCCCCTCGACCCTCTCGAGAAGACCCTGAGCTCCTTCGCCGTGGACATCTCCGACAATCCCAATGTGGCCGAGCTGTGGGATCGCCTGCGCGGCGCGAAGGTCGAGGTCACCGCCGACAAGCCCGTGGCCGGGGTGGTCTTCGGCGCCGAGAAGCAGCAGAAGTCCGTGGAAGACCAGATCCTCACCTTCGATGTGCTGAACCTGCTCACCGATGAGGGCCTGGTCGAGGTCCCCCTGTGGCAGGCCAGGCGCATTCGCATTCTCGATGAGAACATCGACGCCGACCTGCGCAAGGCTCTCTCCGCCATCGACAGCGCCCGCGACACCGGCAAGAGGCCGGTGAACCTGACCTTCAATGGTGAGGGAAAGCGCGAGGTTGTCGTGGGCTACCTGCTGGAGACCCCGGTATGGAAGACCAGCTATCGTCTGATCTCCGACGAGGAGGGGCTGTTTCTGCAGGGCTGGTCGATCGTGGAGAACACCACCGACGAGGACTGGGACCGGGTGAGCCTGGGCCTGGTCTCGGGCCGGCCGGTGAGCTTCATCCAGGACCTGTACCCACCGCTGTACGTCCGGCGTCCCGTGGTGGCCCCCTCCGTCGCGGCCGCGGCCGCACCCCGCATCTGGGAGGGCGACATGGGCGTCCCCGAACCCCAGATGGAGGCGGCGCCTGCCGCCACCGCACGGCGCGGCCGCAATGGCGGTGAGAAGGGTGACAAGGGAGACCGCGGCGAGGCGGACACGGTTACGGCCGATGAGATGGCCGGCTTTGGCGGCATGGGTGTGGCGCAGGCTCCCGCCGCAGCCGCCCTCGGCCGCACCACCGCCGCCATGGCCGCCGGGGGCAAGGTGGGCACCCTGTTTGAGTACGCCATCAACCAGCCCGTCTCCGTCCCCCGCCAGCAGTCGGCGATGATCCCCATCATCAGCTCGGCCATTGAGGGCGAGAAACTCTCGATCTTCAACGCCGCCGTGGACTCCAAGTACCCGATGAACGCGATCCAGCTCAGGAACACCACCGGCCTGCACCTGATGGGCGGCGCGATCACCGTCTTCGATGGCGGGGTCTACGCGGGCGACGCCCTGGTGGAGGACGTCGTTCCCGGAGACGAACGGCTGGTCAGCTATGCCGTGGACCTGGGCACCGAGGTGGATGTGCGCGAGAAGTCAGAGCCGGAGCGGCTCGTGGCGACGAAGGTCGTGGCCGGGGTCATGACGGTGCGGCAGAAGATGCGGCAGGCCACCACCTATGTGGTCAAGAACTCGGCCGCCGAAGCCAAGACCGTGGTCATCGAGCACCCGGCCAATGATGACTGGACGCTGGTGGAACCCAACCAGGCCGATGAACGCACCCGCAGCCACTATCGCTTCAAGCTCGCCATCGATCCCGACAAGACGGTGGAGATGAAGGTCGTACTCGAGCGGGTGCTCTCCGAAGAGGTAGAGCTGACCGATCTGGATAAGGACGACCTCGTCGAGTTCCTCGCCATGGACGCCCAGGCCAGCGACGCCATCCGGGCCGCCGTGCAGAGCCTGCTGACCCTGCGCACGGAACTGGCGGCCCTCGTGGCTCAGCGCGAGGAGAAGGAGACACAGATCGAGGAGATCGGACAGGAGCAGGAGCGCATCCGCCAGAACATGAAGGAGTTGGACCGCCAGAGCGACCTGTACCGCAAGTACGTGGACAAGCTCACCGTGCAGGAGAATGAGCTGGATAAGCTCCGCGAGGAGGTCAAGACCCTCAGGGGCCAGGAACAGGACAAGGAGCGGGCCATCGCCACCTACATCGCGGAGTTGAGCGTTGAGTAGGCGCAGCCCGCTCGACCACCCGGCATGGCCGGGAGAGGGGACGTCTCCATGTCCCCGGATCAGGAGGCCGTTTGATGAAGCACAGGACGTGTTGGTTCGCCGCCGTGCTGCTGGCCCTCGGAGTCTGCGTCGCGGCGCAGGCCCAGACCTATGACCTGCGCGAGATGTACCGGGATAACCAACTCGTGCAGGTCGGGAACGAGATGGAACTCGAGGTCACGTTCACTCCGGCCGCACAGGAGGGCGAGGAGGCCGCGGCGCCCATGGCCTTCAGCGGCAAGACGAAAACCGTCCTGCGGGCCCGAATGCTGGCCACCGAAAACGGTGACCCGCGAGCCCTGCGTGTTGTCGTCCAAAGTGGCGAGGACATCACCTCCGCCACCGGCGCTGAGCCTCAGACCAAACAGTGCCCCTACATCGGCAAGGTCGTCAACATCACCCGCACCCCGGGTGAGCCGGACGCCTACAGTGACGCCGGTGACGCCGTGATTGAGGACCCCGAGGTCGCCCAGTGGGTGAGCGGTCTGCCCTCGCAGCTCTTCCCGCCCAACCTGGAGAAGCTGGCGGCGGTATCCGTCGGCGACCGCTGGGAAGTACCTGCCAGAGATGAAAACGATCCTCCGGCCAAGGGCTGTCTGGTTGGCATCACCGAGGAGGACGGCCGCCGCCTGGCCAAGGTCGAGCTGGAGGTGCCGGCCGGTGGCCCTGAGACCGAGCCTCTCAAGGGTGTCTGCCTGTTCGACCTCGATGCCCACTTCCCGGCTTCCACCGAGATCGGTGGCGAAAACGAGGGTGCGGTCGAGCATGAGGGCACCGTGGTGGGCCGGCAGGCCATGAAGATGCGCATGAAGCTCACGGTGCAGGAAGTCGCCGAATAGCACAGTAGCTGAGACAACAGTCGTGCCGAGAATGAAGCGGCCGGGCGGGGGGAGACCCCGTCCGGCCGCTTGGCATTCTGAACGGCGCAGCACTACGTGCAAGGGCAGGTGAGCACAGCCTACGCACATCGGGCTCTGGGATTCCGCGCCCGACCCCAGCTACGGAGCGGCGACTGCTGCCGGTCTCTAGAGGCCGGCGCGATCTCTGACCGCCTCGTGCGCGAGCCACTCGTCGCCGTCGGCCAGACGCGCCTCGGCCACCGCCGCCAGACCGCAGTCGACCGCGAATTCATCCTCCTGGGTATCGAGCCATAGGCACACCGCGTCTTGCACGATCTCCGACCTCGAGCACCCCGCCTTCTCGGAACAGGCATCCATCGCGGCGAGCACGTCGCGGGCTACCCGAACGCGCACAACGACCTTCGGTGTCCTGGACCCGGCCGGTCTCATTCCAGAGCCCTCCCTCATGTCGCGCTAGACGCACGCCCCGATGGCCTCATCCACCACGCCGATCCCCTCCAGCACCGCGTCTTTCCCGATGCACAGCGGCGGATTGAGCTTGATCGCACAGCCGCCCACGCCCACCGGCGCGAAGAGCATCAACCCAGACTCCACGCAGCGCCTGGTCACCTCGAAAGCCAGATCCGGATTGGGCTCCGTCGTCCCGGGCTCGGTGAACTGGATCGCCGCCACCAGCCCCGCGCCCTGGATGATCCCGATGGCCGGGGCGTACTTGTCCTTCAAAGGCCCGATGCCGTCCATCAGGATCTTGCCCATCGCCGCGGCGTTGTCCACCATCCCCTCGCTCTCGATGGCCTCAATGCTGGCCAGGGCCGCCGCGCAGCAGATGGGATTGCCGGTGTGCGTACTGGTCATCGAGCCCGGGGCGTACTGGTCCATCACGTCTTCTCTGCCGATCACCGCGCTGATGGGCATCCCATCGCCCAGTCCCTTGCCGCAGCAGACGATGTCGGGGACCATGCCGTAGTGCATGTAGCCAAAGAGCTTGCCGGTGCGCCCGAAGCCCGCCTGGACCTCATCCATGGTGATGAGAATGTCGTTGTCATCCGCCCACTGTCGCATGGCCTGGAAGTACTCAGGCGGAGCGAGAGCCGCATTGACCCCCTGGTACGTCTCGGCCATGACCCCGGCGATCCGATCCGGCGTCAGGCCCATCCTCTCGAGACACCCCAGGAAGAAGTCGAAGGAGGTGTCCGGGCAGCGGAAGCCCTCGGGGAACGGCACCTGCACCATCCCCTCGTCCAGGTTGATGATCCAGCTCTTGCCCGCCGGCATGCCCCCGGCCATCTGGGCGCCCATGGTGCGGCCGTGAAAACCGTTGTCATAGGTGACGATGACGTGCTTTCTCTCGCCGCCCTTGCTCACGCCGTGGGTGCGCATGAGCTTGATGGCACACTCGGTGCTCTCGGCGCCGGTGGTGACCAGGAAGGCCTTGGCAAGAGGATCCGGAGACATGGTCACGAGCTTCTCGGCCAGGAGTGACCGCACTTCATTGGGAAAGCAGTAGCTGTGCAGCAGACTATGTTGGGCCGTGGATGCGATGGCCTCAACCACCTTCGGATGGCTGTGACCGGCATTGGTCACCAGCACGCCGGACGAAAAGTCGAGCCAGGCATTGCCCCACTGGTCGAACACCTGGACGCCTTCGGCACGGTCCCAGACGATGGGCGGCTGCCCGGACATGGAGCGAGGTTCGAACTGCCGGAGCCGCTCGAGAATCGGCAGGCTCTGGGGAACCGGAATCTGCGTGCAGATCTTGCGGTACCTGGTCTCTACAGCGGGGACATCCTGCGGCTCTAGAGGGAAAGCGCGGTCTGCCATAGGATCATGCAACTCCCTGGGATGGTGAGTGATCGGGGCGATGGAAGCGATGGTCATAGATTACCCCAATGGGGCGGGGGGTTCAAGGAGGGGGTGGGGATTGGGGGGTGGGGGTTGGGGGAACGGCGACGGCGAGAACGACCGTGGCGAGTGGTGGGGA
>CAYRFY010000150.1:0-7352 GCA_964423635.1 uncultured Armatimonadia bacterium
GCTCGCGAGCTTGACCTGACGCTGGAGGACTATCTGCGCTATGAGAGCGGCGACGAGGACCTCCCGGTCAGCCTGCTGTACCGCCTGGCGTCCCGGTTCGGTGTGGAGCTGAGTACTCTGCTCACCGGCGAGGAGCCCCGGCTGCACTCGTACTGTCTGGTGCGCAAGGGCAAGGGCGTGCCCGTCGGGCGCCGTAGCATGTATGGGTACGAGAACCTGGCCGGCAACTTTGTCCAGAAGCGCGCCGAGCCTTTCCTCGTCACCGTGGAGCCCGACCAGGACGATACCATCCATCTGAACTCCCATCACGGTCAGGAGTTCAACTACGTCCTCGAGGGGACGTTGAAGCTATTCATCGACGGCCATGAACTGGTGCTAGAGGCCGGTGACTCGCTGTACTTCGATTCCAGCTTGCCCCACGGAATGAAGGCGGTCGGCGACAGCCCCGCCCGCTTCCTGGCGATTGTGCTGTAGGGCTCGCGCCGAGGATTCTGGCGTGCTATCCTGAGCCCTGGCGGCGTACTACGCCGCTCCGGCGCCGTGTCACGCCACTGCGGTGAACCGTCTCGCTGGGTTGTGCTGCCGGCCTCCGCACTCCGGCGTCATTGGATTGACATTCTGGGGCACAGCGCACCCGTCTGGCCGCGCGCGCGTCGAGGTCCCGTCACACCTGGGAGAACCCACACCATGCTTGAGAAGTATCTCACCCAAACCGACTTCACCTCCTACGAGGACTTCCGTGACAACTGCAGGCTCAAGACCCCCGAGGCTTTCAACTTCGCCTTCGATGTGGTGGACGAGTGGGCCGACACCCATCCGGACAAGGTCGCGCTGGTCTGGGCCGATGAGCACGGTCGCGAGGCCACCTTCACCTTCGCCGACCTCAAGCGCGCCAGCAACCAGGTGGCAAACGTCCTGCAGGAGATGGGCATCGGCAAGGGCGATCGGGTGCTTCTGATCCTCAAGCGCCGCTACCAGTTCTGGTTCACCCTGCTTGCGCTCCACAAGCTCGGCGCCGTGGCGGTCCCCGCCACCCACCTGCTCAGCTCCCACGACATCGTGTACCGCTGCCAGGCCGCGGACCTGAAGATGGTCATCGCGGTGGAAGAGGAGCGCGTGCTGAGCAACGTGGACGCCGCCCAGCCTCAGTGCCCGACTCTGCAGCTCAAGGCCGTGGTGGGCGGATCGCGCGAGGGTTGGGTGGATCTGGACGCGGCACAGGCGGCGGCATCGCCCGATTTCGCCCGGCCGGAGGGCGACGCGGCCACGCGAAATGACGACATGATGCTCATCTACTTCACCTCCGGCACCACCGGGATGCCGAAGATGGTGCACCACGACTTCACCTACCCGCTGGGCCACATCCTCACCGCCGCCTTCTGGCAGTGCGTGCGCCCCGACGGTCTGCACCTGACGGTCTCGGAGACCGGCTGGGCCAAGGCGGCCTGGGGGAAGATCTACGGTCAGTGGCTGGCGGGCGCGCGGGTCTTCGCCTACGAGTTCGAGAAGTTCGACCCCGCCGTGCTGCTGCAGGTGCTGCAGGACTATCGCATCCAGACCTTCTGCGCCCCTCCCACCATCTACCGCTTCCTCATCAAGGAGGACTTCTCCCAGTACGATCTGCGTCATCTGGAGTACTGCGTCGTCGCCGGCGAGCCTTTGAACCCCGAGGTCTTCGACAGCTTCCTGGCCAAGACCGGGAAGAAGATCATGGAGGGCTACGGGCAGACGGAGATGGTTGTCGCTCTGGCCACCTACCCCTGGGTCGAGCCGCGGCCCGGCTCCATGGGCAAGCCCAGTCCCGGGTACGAGATCGACCTGCTGGGTGAAGGAGATGTGCCCTGCGAGGTCGGCGAGGAGGGGGAGATCGTGGTGCGCACCGGCAACGGCCGGCCGCCCGGCATGTTCGTGGGCTACTATCGCGACCCAGAACTGACCCAGACCATGTGGAATAACGGGATCTACCGCACCGGCGACATGGCCTGGCGCGACGAGGACGGCTACTACTGGTTCGTGGGCCGTGCCGACGATGTCATCAAGAGCTCCGGCTATCGCATCGGCCCGTTCGAGGTCGAAAGCGCCCTGGTGGAACACCCGGCGGTCATGGAATGCGCCATCACGGGGGCTCCGGACCCGGACCGCGGCCAGGTGGTAAAGGCCACGGTCATCCTGGCCAAGGGCTACACGGCCGGAGACGACCTGGCCCGCGAGCTGCAGGAGCACGTCAAGCAGGTCACCGCACCGTACAAGTACCCGCGGATCATCGAGTTCGTCACCGAGCTTCCGAAGACGATCAGCGGCAAGATCCGCCGCGCCGCGATCCGAGAGGAAGACGAGGGCGAGGTGGAGTAGCAGACCGGTGCGGCATGGAGTCTGGCCGAGCCCGCGCTTCCCGGTCCAATGTGACCGCGGCGCGGGCTCGCCGTGTGAGTAGGCCTCAGTCCAGCGCCACCGCCCGCCGCGGGATGTCGCCATAGCCGGGCCCGGCCTCGGTATCCAGCCACGGAACCCGAGTGGAGACCCGCGAACCCTCGGCGACGATCTCATAGTCCCCGGCCTGCTCGAACACCAGCCACGCGGTGCCCTGAGGATCGGTGACCGCGCCTCTCGGCGCGGGGACTCCCTCGGCGAGGGGCTCGGCGAGGACCGGAACGCCCGGCACCGGCTCGCCACCGCGGGTGACCTCCACGATCAGTTCCGGGGCACGCCGACTCTCCAGCGCGGGCATCGGGTCCCACTCCCTGGCCAGCGTCTCATAGGCCCGGTTCGGCGTGAAGGCCGGGCGCTCGGGGTCAGACCAGTTGATCAGCGAGCGGTTGCCCGTGCCCGTCACGAGCTGCTCGCACTTGATCCCCGGTCCCGACACGCTGGGCCACTGTATGGGCACGGTGGCGCTGATGCTGATGCTCCCGGCCATCCAGCCCTCCCCGATGGCCTCCTGTGACGCGGGATCCGGCAGCAGATCACCCCACGGGCCCATCAGCGAACGGTCCGATGTGCAAACCAGCCCGGTGATGTACGGCAGGAAGAAGAGGGCTCCGGAAAGCTCGATCTCCCGGTAGTATGCGGTCCAGCCCCGGATGTAGTCGCACATCCTGTCGGTGGCGCGAGACGCCTCCTTGGCATCGGGCGCCGACATGGCGAACAGGATCGGGTAGCTTTGGAACTCACCGTTCATGGTCGCCCGGACTCCCCAGCGCTCCCGCCAGCCCCGCATCTGCCCGTCGGACGGATAGTGCAGGTTCACGATGCCGATGTCCTCGCGGCGCGTGCAGTAGCCACCGTTCTCGATCCCGTGGAACGTGACGGGCCGCGTCGGGTCCTCCTCAGTCAACGCAGCACCGAAGGCCACAAACCGATCCAGCATTGCCGCCGGACGGTCGGTGGCGCAGAACGTCTCGTTCTCGACGGACCACAGCGCAACACTGGGGTGATTGCCGTGCTTCCACGCCCAGCGGCGATAGTGCTCCGTCACATTGTCCACCCAGACCGGATCGTCCCAGTCGGTGAATCCCTGGATATCCGGGATGCCGGAAACGCCCCAGTACGGGCCCTCGGGCTCCGCCAGCATGCCCGTCTCATCACCCAGATCCAGGAACTCGCGGGCCACGTCGCCGTGCCGGTGCCAGCGATGGATGTTCACGTTCATCCCCCGGTCCGCCCGGTACATGTGCCGGGCGAACCAGCGATTGCCGTGGGGTGCCTTGCCCTCCTGCAGATACCAGTTCCCCCCACCCTGCAAAGGCAGTCGCACACCATTGAGCGTGAACTGCCCGTCGGCGATGTACAGCTCCCGGAACCCAAACCGTTGGTAGTGCTCGTCCAGCCCCATTCCGCTGTCGGCCAGACCCACGCTTGAGCGCAGGTGGTACAGGTTCTTGGGATCTCCCCACCGCCCGCCGATGCCCCACAGCTTCGGCTCGGGCCAGTCGGCGGAGAGTTCCACCAGCACCTCTCCGTGTGCCGGGACCGTCACCTGCCGCCGGCCGACGTCATGCACCGGTTGTCCCGCCTCCAGCACGTCCTGAGCCAGCGTAACACCCACCGCCTCGGCGGTATCGTTGACAAGCCGCGTCTTGACGGTGATATTGCGGCTGCGCCACGAGGTCTGCACCAGCACGTCGCGCACCCGAACAGCGGGAAGGTGAAGCAGGGAGACGTCCTGCCAGATGCAGCCAAACCGCGCGCCCCACAAGTCGGAGATGATGTAATGATTCGGGCCCGAGGAGCAGCCCTGGGGCTCTCCGTCACGAGCGGACTTGTCCAGTGCGGTGACGGAGGTGTCATGCACCAGGATCAGTAGCTCGGCCTGCTCGCCGGGCCGGGCCGCACCGGTGATGTCCAGCTCGAAAGACTCGAAGCCACCGATGTGGCGCCCACAGTAGCGGCCGTTGACGTAGACCTCCGCAAGGTGGATGACGGCCTCGAAACGCAGGCGCAGCCGGCCTGCGGTCCAGTCGGAGGGAACGGTGAACCGGGTGCGGTACCACGCCCAGCTCTGTCCGGGGGGCCACTTGCGGTCCAGTGCCATGAACTGGCCCACCGTCTCGTGCCAGGGCCCGTGGGGCACGCGGATGCGAAACCAGTCGCCGTCGGCGGGCGCTTCGGGCGTGCCGGCCCAGGTCATCTCCCAAGCCCCATTGAGGAGCACCTCGCCGCGCCGGCAGCCCTCGCCTGCGCTTACAGGCAGAGCAGCCAGCGGCTGCTCCGGACCGACGCGCTCGCTCTCCTCCTCGGCCTGCGTTGAGAATTGCCGCGCCCGCCAGGTGTATGTCGCCAACCGCCGCAGCGACTCCAGGCCCGCAGCGGCGCTGCCTTGCTCCCGAGCCGCCGAGAGATACCGGGTGGCGACATCGGCGAGGTACCGGCATTGGCGGCGGTGGTAACTGGTGGTCTCCGCCGCCTGACAAAGCCGCCGCACCTCGTCTTCAATGCCCGGCGCAAGCGCCCGCAGCGGCGGCGCCAGGCGCTCGTGGAGGCTCCGCTCGACGCCCTCCAGCGCCCGCGCCGTGTCATCCGCCTGGCGCGTGAGGGCCGGGAGGTCCACGCTCTGTCCGGCCTCGATCTGCTTCGTCGCGGCGGCGATGCTGTCCCGGAGTGCCCCGAAGGCCGCTCTCACCGTACGCAGATGCTCGAAGGAGGCCCCACAGGCCGTCTGCACTTCCTGACCGGTGAACACCTCGCCGATGCGCGCGATTAGCTCGTCCGCCTGAGCCAGACGCTCCTGCGCCCGAGTGCAGCGCGCGAGCAGCCCGGCCAGCTCATGGGCGGCGGGAGTGACCAGCACGCAGGAGGTCACGAAGGCATACTCCTGCGTGCAGCCGATCGTGATCGCATCCCCGTCCCGGAGCGTCACCATTTCGCGACTGCGGATCCAGCTCATGTCATGGCCCCAGCCGGCGTCGCTCTGGTAGGTGCGGACGGCGGCGACCTCAAGCACCGCCTCGAGGGCCACCGGCTCCCCGTTGACATCCGCGACGTACGCCATGTCGGGCAGAACGTACTCATAGCCCTGCTGGTGACCTGTGCGGCACAGAAAGTACAGGTAGAAACCGTCGCCCGGCGGCGTCCTCTGCAGTCGCCAGCGCAGGCTCTGGGAGGGGGATACGGCCACGCTCTGGAGACCGCCGGTATCCTCGAAGGTATCGGGGTCCTCGTCTTTGACATCCACGGGGCGCTGGGCGCCCGCCGCATCCACCGTCAGGCCGTCGGTGGCGCTGAGCGGGAAGCCGATCATGTCCGGAGGCCGGGCGCCCGGGGTCTTGATGAGCGTCTGAGGCACAGGCTGGCATAGAGCAGGGATAGCGACCAGGACCGTCAGCACCAGTACGGATCTCATGCGTTGCCTCCGTTCGCGCCACGGCCCCCGCGCGGGGCGCGGTCGTCGCCTCAAAGCTCCGTCCAGTCGAACACCACACCCACCGTCTCCCCGCGGTCGCGCAGGAGCAGCGGGTACACCTCGGCCGCGTCCTTCGGGCTGAACCGATGGGTGACCAGGTCATCCACCCGCATCTGATCGCGACGCAGATAGTCAAAGAACAAAAGGGCCATGTTCCTCCGCGTCCAGAAGTGGTGGTCCGTCGCCTCCGGCGGCGGATCACCGCTGAAGGCACCGACGATGTGCAGGCCCCGCCACAGGAAGTCATTGACCAGATGCTGCCGCGACGGAGTGCCCGTGTCACCAAGCAGGACCAGCCGCCCGAAACGCCGCGCCAGCCTCTGGGCCGAGGCGAACACCTGCGGATTGCCGGTGACATCGTACACCACGTCCGCCAGCCGCCCATCGGTGAGCTCCGCGAGCGGCTCCCGGGCCTGCTCGGCGTCCATGCACAGGGTCTCCGTGGCGCCGTGAGAGGCGGCCATCGTCAGCCGCGTCTCGCTGAGGTCGACAGCGATCACCTCACGCGCCCCGCATAGCCGGGCATATTGCACCACAAGCTGTCCCAGCACCCCCAGGCCGATCACCACCACCGTGTCGCCCAGCTCGTGCGCCGCCTTCCGGATGGCGTTCTGCACGACGGTAGTCAGCGCGTAGAAGGCACCGGCCTCGTCCGACACACCCTCCGGGATGCGTAGAAACCCCTCGGCCGGGCCGCAGGCGAACTGCCGATGGTTGTGGAAGCTCGCCACGCGATCCCCGATGACCGGTGCGGACACACCGTCGCCCACGGCTTCCACCACTCCCGCGTGGCTGTAGCCCGCGGCGAAGGGGTACTGCACCATACGCTCCCAGTTCGTCCCGGGCTCGATCAGGTGCGCGTAGCAGATGCACTCGGTACCGGTGCTGATGAGGGTCTTGATCGTGCGCACAAGGACCTCACCCGGCCCTGGGTCCGCAACCGGTGTCCTCCGCAGCTCGACGGCTTCCGGGCCGGTGAAGGTGATGGCCAGCGATTGCATCGCAATCAGACCTCCGGATCGTTTGGGGGCCACTAGATGCCTACATGGGCGCACTTCTTGACCTTTGAAGCAACTTCCGGGGCTCGTCACCGCCGTTCGCAGCCGCGCCGTCGTCCCGCCTTGCGGGAGCGCCGCCTGGCCGTGGCACCGACCCGAGGCGAACCTCCGTGCCGTGCTCGTCGGTCTGAGGCGGAGCTTCGCTGGCGCCAGGCCTCATTGGCTCCCCCCTGCACGCCTCTGCCGCCGGAGCAGCATCCGGCCGGGGGCGTGGCCGCCGCGCTGCTATTCCAGCACCAGATCGCCTGCGCCATCCACCTCATACAGCGCCCCACCCGTCGCGACCCAGGCGATCCAGCGGTCACCGGCCTGACAACGGTAGCCGATATTCAGCAAGAGGCGCTTGTGCCGGGCCGGGTCGACGCCCAGCTCCTTGAGCGGGATCCGCCACTCCG
>CAYRFY010000150.1:7362-10500 GCA_964423635.1 uncultured Armatimonadia bacterium
GGAGCCACACCGGCACGGTGCACCGTGCTCTTCTCCAGCACAGCGATGCTCTCCGGCAGCGCACCGCCCTGAGGGGAGGTACCCATGGAGCCATCCACGGTGCCCCAGAGGATGAAGATCGGCGTGCGTGTTTCACCCTCCGCCAGGCGGAAGGACACTTCCACGCCGTCACCGTCCCAGTCCTTGCCGGCCACCGGCTCGTAACCCTCGGGAAGAGCGCACCGGACCGCCAGGTACAGGTGCTCGTCGTCGTGCGCGGCGCACGCCGCGCCCTCAAGGCCGGCAATGGTCTCGCCTGCGGGGCCGAGCCGGAGGCCGACGGCCCTGGCCGGGTCGTCCAGCGGCCACTCGCCGAGGTCTCCATCGACCTGGATCGGCGCGGCGACGGCGGGCGCCCGCAGCACCGGCCTGGGTCCGGGCCGGGCGGCCTCGGCGATCCGCGGAAGCGGCGCCGCCGAAAGCTCATCCCCACAGAATCGGATCAGGTTGCCTTCCGGTGCAGAGGCGTCCCACAGTCCGGGGCTTGCCTCCCGTACGGCCGCGGTACACCGCTCGATGATGTTGTCGCGGATGATGGCTCCGGGCGGGTTGCCCAGCCTGTCGGGGCACAGGTACAGCGCGGCGGCCTCGGGCTCGTCGAAGCCGGCTACATGGTTGCCCAGGAGGTTGACCCGGCTGTGGGTCTCGACGGCCTGCTTCACTCCCGTGGCCTGTCCCCGCGTCACGGTGTTGTGGCGAAACAGCGCGGTCTCCCCGCCGTAGCTATCGAGGACCACCGGCAGCAGGCAGCCGGTGATGGCGTTGTCGTGGATGTCCCAATCCGGACCCGCGGGGGCGTAAAGATCAAAGGTATCGCCGACCTTCATCTCCCGCGGTTCGCGCAGGGAAAACCGACAGCTCTCGGCGTCGAAGCTGTCCACGACGGAGAGCTCCAGCGGCCTGCCGCCCGCTACCCACACCAGGTTCCATCCCCGGTAGAGATGAGAATCCTTCCACTCCAGCGGGATGCCGGACTGCTCGAAAACTCTCTCATCGATCACCTGCGTCACGCGCCCGGAGGCCCGGCCCGTTACCAGCCCCCGGTTGCAGTTACGCACCAGGTTGTCGCTCACTCGCACGTTCAGCGCCGGTTCGGAGACCGCAATCCCGGTCACCAGCGGGTCCGCGGCACCGCGCACGTAGACTTGATTGCCCGCGGCGATCACATTCGAGGCGCTGATGCGGATGCCCGTGCGCGCGGCGGGACCCTCGCCCTGGTACGTCAGGTCGATGATGTTGTCGCGGATGGTGATGTTCTGCGAGGGGAATGAGGTGGGCACCGTGTAGCTGGAAGCATGGATGGCGGTGCCGTTGTAGTTGATGAACAGGTTGCCCGCGATCACCACCTGCCCGGAGCCGTGGTTCACCGCGATCCCGCCGCACTTGCCGATCCCCTCGAACACATTGCCCTCGACGATCGCCTGTCCGCAGCCCAGGCGGTGCAGATCGTCGGTGCGGTGGCTCATGTCGCCCACCGTCACGGGGCCGGAATTGCGCACATAGTTGCCGATGAAGCGGAAGAACTTGGCCGGCATCTCCGCCGCATGCCAGTTGGCCCCGTCGATGCGGCAGTACAGCACGCTGGTGTTCTCGCCGGTGTCGTTGTTGTTGAAGGCGTTGGCGGCACAATCGGTGACGGAGCAGCGCAGGTAGGTGAGTGACTTCTGGTACTGCGCGGGCTCGCCGGTGCTTGTTCGGCAGGCGGCCTGGGCGTAGAAGGCCTCGCTGGCCATACGGGAGACGTGCACGTTCTCAACCAGCACGCGCTCCGTGCCCGACATCGTGATGGCATTGCAGCTTTTGAGCGCACAGGCCCAGAAGCCGTGGCCGCTGGAGGTCCGGAAGGACCCGGCGGCCTCGGCCATGCCGGTGTGGCCGACCGTGCTCAGGTTCCGCACCGTGACCTCCGTCCCGCCCTGCAGCGCCAGACACGAGCCGCTACCATCCCGGATGTCCAGCACCGTGTTCTGCGGGCTTGCGCCCTCGATGGCGATGGCCCCATTGGGCACCCGCACTGTGCCCGCGAGCCGATAGTGCCCGGGGGGGATGTACAGGTTGCGCTTCTGCTCCAGGGCCGCATCCACCGCCGCCTGCAATGCGGCCTGATCGTTGTGGACGATGACGGCATCCTCCGCGGACCGATTGGCCTCATCGGCAAGCGTCAGCACGTTGCCCTCGATCTTCTCGATGCGGCTAACGAGCTGGTCGCGGAGGCTGAAGGTGAGCATGTGCCCCAGTTGCAGGTCTCGGGCGTTGACCTTGACCTCGATACCATTGCTCAGGGGCTGCCAGTCATGGGTCACCGGTACCTTCGTGGCCGTCCAGGTGCGGGCCAGATCGTCGGACCAGCGAAAAGTCAGAGGGGCTTGCCCATCGATCTCGAGGATGTACACCAGCCAGCTTCCCGCGCCGCCATCGTAGCCCCGGATCTCCGCTGTCTCCCCCAGGTCCTTACGGGAGCTGTACGGTGACTGTGGCCCCCATACAGAGCCCGTCACCCGGATGTTGCAGCGCGAGACCATGACGCCCTGGCCCACGCGGAAGTCGCCGACATCGCCCACGGTGACCTCGCGAGAGCCCGCCACCGTCGTGGCGGCGCTCTGATGCTCAGAGCCGGAGGCTCCCAGGTCGGCCGCATTGACCCAACCCTCGGGTCCCTGCGCATGGGCGTTGGGGAGCATGAGAAGGGTGAAAGGAAGAGCGGTGGAAAGACGCCAGAGGCCAGTCATGCCGGACCCTCCCATCGACGGTTGTCCTGCCGGAGGATTCTCTGCCAAGCGCCTGATCCCTCCGCCGGCGTAGGCCCGGGCACTTGGGACACGGCACGGAGCACGGCAACGCATCGCCTTAGGGCGGAAGCTGCGCGGCGAAGCGGTGCGTTTCTGATTGACAGAAACGTGGGGCGGGAATACTGTTTCTATTCTCACCAGGAAGCGACAGCCTATCCGGCCAAGGGGATGATCAGGCCCGCGGCTTACGTGGCCACCGAGCCGTTATCACGGTTGTCCCAAACGTAGAGACCCGACGACCCCGACGCCGGGCAAACGCCTGCCAACGCCGCGGATCCGTCGTGCCGTCGTCCGCTCCCGCGTTCGCCCT
>CAYRFY010000150.1:10510-11033 GCA_964423635.1 uncultured Armatimonadia bacterium
GCCATGCGGAAACCAGCGGCTGGAGTTCCTCTTCTTTCAAACCCATATCCAATGCGCCCATCGCTTTCAGGGCACCGACGCTGCCGCCGTAGCCGAGTGCCAATTCAGCAATTTTGCCCTTCTGCCGGAGGTGGCCGTTCACGCCATGCTTTTCAACGGGCACACCAAACATCGCCGAAGGTCCCCCACATCGCGCCGCACCGGTTCACCCCGTCAACAGTCTGAGAGGTAGAGGTTGCAGTTGCCGCTTCGGACCCATATTTCGGTCATGAGGTGTGCGAGATGATGCGCCCAAAACGATGGTCGCTGTTCCCTGTCGTCGTCGGCCTCTTGCTGGTTCCTGTGCTGTGTTGCGCCGCGCCCCCCAGAATCCCCAAGACGGTCAGGCCCTCCGTCGCCGCCCGAGTCTCTCCCAACGCCCTCCGAATCAGTCTCGACAAGGCACTGCAGAGCCACAGGATCGCCGCGCCCGCCCGCAAGCAGCTTGCCGCGGGTTGTGAGAAGCTCCCGACCGAGGTCCAAC
>CAYRFY010000150.1:11043-13901 GCA_964423635.1 uncultured Armatimonadia bacterium
ATCCCGGCGTCGCGGAGATCATAGGCCGACCCGAACTGACCCTCAAGCGCGACAGGATCAGGGACATCCTGTCACGATGGGACCCCGGGAAGATCGTGGCGCTGTTCAAGCCGCGGCTGGAGGAGGTCGGGCCTGTCGGTGGCCTGACGCCCGGCGAGCTGGGCATCGTCATCGGCGGCAACTTCACCACCGACTGCGAGGTGCTCCTGGACGGCACGCCTGCCACCGATTCCTACTACTGGGTGGACACCATCATGCTGTTCCGCGTCCCGGCTACGGCGGCGCTGGGCTCGACGTGCAACGTCTCCGTCCACAACAAGGCCCGCGAGCTCAGCAGCTCGACGCTCCCGATCAAGGTGGTCGCCCCCCGCGGCTATCGCGGGGTGCACGGTCTGAGCTTCCCCAATTTCGGCGATCCGGTCATCGGCTGGAACGTCTACAGCGCCTGCTTCGGGCAAAGCAACGTGGAGTTCAGCGATGGCACCCACCGGCCCAGCGCGCAGTCGTGGTATGACAGCACCTACAAGGGTGTGGGCGCCGGGGGCAACTGCTTCGGCATGTCCCAGCTTGCCCTGAGGCTGCGAGAGTTCACCCACTACGGCAATACCACCGCACTGAGCAGAGTGATGCACGGGGCCTGGGTGGGCAGCACCGTGACCTGGGGCGCCTGGACCCTGCCCTGGGGCACGAACTCCCAGGAGGCCGTGGAATCCCTGCAGGGCACGCAGATCGTTCAGCCCATGGCGACGCACATCGCCTACCAGCGCGCCAACCAGGACAACAAGAGCGCCTGGACCTACGCCGACAACATGCTGGACACTCAGTCGCGCCCGGTGCAGAACACGCTTTTCGGGCACGCGGTGGTGACCTTCGACACCGCCAGCAGCGGGTCCACCCGGACCTTCTACTTCTACGACAACAACCGTCCGTACACGGAGACGGAGACAGGCCCGGTGAACCCGCAACAGGGGGTAACCAACTGGACCACCGGCTCCTTCAGCTACGGGGGGTACACGGACACCCGCTGCTATGACCCGCACGAGCTCACCGGCCAGCCGCTACTCCCCGCGGGAGTAGGTCCGGCGGACAGCGCCGCCGACAGTTCAATAGCGCGTTTCGAGGTACCGCGAGTGCAGGGGATCGCCATCACCGATGAGGCGGGACGCGGCGGCCCCGACGGCACCGGTGTTCCCGGTCTGGCCGAGCTTGTCCCGGACATGGGCCTCAGTCCCATACCCGAGACCTTCCCGCGCATCTTTCTCCTGCAGCAGGCGGCGGGCCGCACCCTCAGCTTCACCATCCCCAACGCCGCTCGGCAGACGAGACAGGTCACCTGTTTCACTCGCGGCGGGATGCTGCGGCTCGAGCTCAACGGCGCCTCGATGCGGGCAAGCTTCAGCCAGCTCGACGGCCCCAACGCTCAGGTCACTCTGCCCGATCCCGCGGGGTCGGGGCTGCGGCAGATCCGCATCCTCGCCCCTGTGGGTCAAAACGAGGAGCGCCAGTTCCTGGGTGACGGCTTCAGCGGTCTGGGAGCGACGGCCCTGGGCATGTCGCTGAGCCCCGACCGCAATGCCATCGAGCTTCTCAACGCCCCGGGCGCACAGCCGGTGCAATTGCGCCTGCAACTGCAGCGGTTCCGACCGGGCGGCGCCGACGCCCGGCCTGCGATCCAGCAGACGCTCACCGCGGGACAACTGCAGCGCGTGGGGCCGCAAAACTGGAATGCCGTGAGCGGCCAGTTGCTCCAGGAGCAGCTCAACCTGCCGGCCAACCGCCTCCGCCCCAGGTAGCGGCCGTCAGCCCCGGACAACAGCAGACTAGACGCCTACATGGGGGCGCTTGTTGACATTTGGAGCAAGTTCTGGGGCCACAACCAAGCCGTTGGCCCCCCCGTAAGTCGGGCCTTCCGGCCCGTCTCGACGATCCCGCTCGGTGGGATCGCCGCCTGGCCGTGGCACCGACCGGAGACGAACCTCCGCTGCGTGCTCGTCAATTTGAGGCGGAGCTTCGCCATCCAATGACGCCCCCCGGTGGGCCGCAACGGTATCCGGGGGGCGTCGGGTTTCGCCGGCGGGCGTCCGGAGCAGGTCATCCGGGTCGCGGTGGTGAATCTGCCGCCGATCTCCGACTCGCCACCGGTGCTGCGTCGCGCCCCCCGTTTTCGCCCCAGCGCCGGATCAACTATCGGGAGAAGACCGATGCCTGAGCGCAATTTCCAGTTCCGACAGAGACTGAATGTGGTGCATCGCGACGACCGCCGAGACCCGGCGCAGCAGCCGGAGGCCCAAGAGACCGTGATCGAGGACGGCTGGACCATCGTCATCGCCCCCGAGGCCTCCAGGTACCTGGTTCAAGTCGCCCAAGACCTCCAGGACTACCTCTTCACCAGCATGGGGGTCTCCGTCCTGCTGGTGCGCGGCGATGCCACGGCATGCCGGGAAGGCGCCATCCGCTTCACCACCCTTGCCGAATCCCCGGACATCGGTGCGGACCTGGCCAGGCCACGCAGCTACCGCCTCGTCGTTGACAGCAGCTCCATCGTCATCTGCGGCTACGACGAGCGTGGCATCGGCCAGGGCTGCTACTATCTGGAAGACCTCATGAACCTGCGCGAGGCGCCCTTCTTGGCCCTTCGGGACGAAGTGCGTTCCCCGCTGTTCTCCCCCCGTATGGTGCACTCCGGCTGGGGCATCGACCAGTTCCCCGATCCGCACCTGAACGCCATCGCCCATGCGGGCATGGACGCGGTCCTGGTCTTCGTCAAGGGTCCGGACATGACCACCACGGGCTATCTGGACATCAATGATCTCATCGACCGCGCCGCCCTGTATGGTGTGGACGTATACCTGTACAGC
>CAYRFY010000151.1:0-589 GCA_964423635.1 uncultured Armatimonadia bacterium
CGCCCGTGTCGCCACGGACACGGAGGAAGAGGCTCTAATGACGCACCTTGTCGAGACGCACTACAGCCGTCTGGCCGCAATCATCCTCGCACTGAGCGGCATCATACCCGGATTGGAGGCACAGCCGGTGGATATCAACCCGGCCGAGCTGCAGCAGTACCGCGCCCGGCGCGCCGAGGCCGCAAGCCGCGAGCGCCGCATCACATTCAACAACGACGGTGATGACCATCTCGTGCGCGGGGACTTCTCCATGGAGGCCTTCCTGGAGCAGCGGAGCACTCCGCTCATCGGCTCACAGGTGGACAGCATCGTCTACTGCACCTCGCGACCCTTCGGACTGTTCCTGCACCAGACACAGGTGGGAGACGTGTTCCTCGAGCGCGACGCTTTCGGACCCGACCGCCGGAATGTCATCGGCGACCTTCTGGAGCTTGGCACCGATCCTCTCCAGGCGATGGTAGAGTTCTGCCGCCGGCAGGACCTGGAGATCATCTGGTCCATGCGGATGAACGACACCCACGACTCACCGCACACGCCGGAGCGTCCGCACTACTACTGGTCGAGCTTCAAACAGCAGCATCCGGAGGCG
>CAYRFY010000151.1:599-3668 GCA_964423635.1 uncultured Armatimonadia bacterium
ATGTTCGCGATCATCGAGGAGGTCTGCCGCACCTACGACGTGGACGGGATCGAGCTGGACTTCTACCGCCACCTGGTGTACTTCCGCAGCGTCGCCGCCGGCGGCCGAGCAACGCCCGAGGAGGTCCAGACGATGACCGAGCTGGTCAGGCGGGTGCGCCACCTGACCGAGGTGGAGGGCATGCGGCGGGGCAAGCCGATTCTGCTTTCCGCCCGGGTGCCGGATTCGCTGGGCTTCTGCCTGGGCATGGGGCTGGACCTGGCCACCTGGCTGGATGAGGGCCTGCTGGACGGCCTGGTGGCGGCCGGGGACTTCCGTCTCAACTCGTGGGACTATAGCGTCGACCTGGGTAAGCGCTACGGCGTCCCGGTGTACGCCGACATCGATCCCTTCATCTCCCGGGGCCAGCGGGCACGGTTCGACCGCAATAGCCTGGAGGCCCTGCGCGGCCGGGCCCTGGAGGCCTGGGACGCAGGGGTCGCGGGCATCTATCTGTTCAACCATTTCAACCCACGCCACCCCCTGTGGTGGGAGCTGGGAGACCCCGAGGCACTGCGGGGACGCGACAGGCTCCACTTCGCGAATGTGAAGGGCAAGTCGGGATACCTGACCGCCGCCCGGACCGTGGCCGGAGGCGATGAGTTCGATTCCCGTCCTCCGGTCCATCCCGACAGTCCGCTGGTTCTCAAGCCGGGCGAGTCGATCCAGGTGCCTGTGATGGTTCCCGGTGCAGTGGCCGGCGCCGCCGCCGCACCGGAGCTCACCCTGCACGTCCTGTCCGCGGCCCCCGAACCGCCCGCCGTCACGCTCAACGGCCACGGACTGGCTGCAGAGGGTGTCGAGGAGGGCTGGTCTGACTACCCGCTGGCGTCGGAACAACTGCGCCCCGGGGAGAACACGGTGCAGATCACGATGGCCGACCGGGGCCCCTCCGCGGACCGGTGGGATGTGGAGTACCTGTGTGATACCGCTCCGCCATCGCCGTGGCGCCGCGACCGTCTCACGGCCACAAGTACCGCAACCATGCAAGAGGACGCGCTCCTGATCGCCGACACCGGCACCGAGGCGGGATCGTACCTGTACTACGTGTACCCGTGGGCGGCACAGCGTAGCGGCCGGGCGTTCTTCGAGGCCATCGCCCGGGTGGTCTCGGGCAGCAACATGATCATCGTCGCCGACGGGGTAGCCGAGGAGGAGGTCCGCCTCTACCCCGACCGCGTCGAGCTGGCCAGGGCCGGACTGGTGCACCAGATGCTCACAACCGACGCCTTCCACATCTACCGCGTCGAGCTGGAGGGAGCCGACATCCGGCTGTACGTGGATGATGCCCTCGTGCTGGAGGCGCCGGGCGGCTTCGTCTCACCGGCGCACGCCGGACGCAGTATGGCCATGTTCGGCGCCAGCATGAGTGGCACCACCGGAGAAGCGCTCTGGAAGGGCGTGAGATTACGCACCGGCACCCTATCGATTCAGGACGTGCTGGTCTCCGTGCGCTACGGGGGCGGGTAGAGCCTGTCGGCTAAGTCAATTGGGCCGCCTGAGTGCCTCGTTACCATGGCTCGAAACGCGTAGGCTTGGTGTCGTCATGGTCCTGTGAATGTGTTTGCTCCGCATTCAGGACGCGATTGGCCACGCGACGTCACCCGCGCGCACATCACAGGGAGCGAAAGGACTTTGCCGACAGGCTCGGGTAGTGGCCGTGCGGTGGTGTGTGCGGGGGCGATACGGGGGGCGGGCGCAGGAGCTCAAGCCGATTCCACCGGGGGTTCCAGTCGCCGCGTCGCCGAGCAATGCTGTTGTCCAGAACCCGCCGAAGTGTTACCATGCAAAGCAAGCGACGAAAAGCACTCATCGAGGTGGTGACACATGAGACGAGGCTTCACACTGATCGAACTGCTGGTCGTCATCGCGATCATCGCCATTCTCGCGGCCATGCTGTTTCCGGTGTTCGGGCGTACCCGGGAGGCGGCGAGGCGCACCACGTGCGTCTCCAATCTGCGACAACTTGGTCTGGCGGCCCACATGTACTCCAGCGACTATGACGGGCTGATGCCGTGTGACTACTACGCCTGCAATAGCGGTTGGACCCACAGCCGGCTTGTGGGACAGTTGCTTCCGTACATCAAGAACATGAACATTCTCTATTGTCCCTCAGCGCCGAAGGTCGGCGCCTGGATGCCGGACTTCGTGGCGACGGACGCCAACAAGACCGCGGGCAATATCGGCTACTACTGCTTCAGTTTCGATCAAGTCCCGAGCACCGTGGCCCCGGGCAAGCCCAGTTACAGCACCTGGGTATCGTGGGGGTTTCTGAAGTCAAACGCTGGGGACCTGCCGCGTGTGATGGACGAGAGCTGGGACAGCCAGTGCTGGCTGTTCTCGGACGGCTGGTGCAAGCTGACCAGGACCGAGCACGGCGTGAACCTCCACGACTCGCACAACGGCTCGATCAACATCTGCTACCTGGATGGTCATGTGAAGTTCCAGGGCGGTGCGGCCAAGGATGTGTTCCGGTAGTGCCCGCCGCCCAGGCGTGACCGGATGATTCGGCGCTTGGCCCCTGCTAGTGAAGCTCCGCCTCAAACCGACGAGCACGGCGCGGAGGTTGCTCCGGGGGCGGCGACACGGCCCGGCGGCGATCCCGCAGGGCGGGATCGCCGAGTCGGGCTGGAAAGCCCGACCTACGCGTTCACGAACGGCAGGATCGCGACCCCAGAACTTGGTTCATCTGTGCAGAAGTCGGTGCATATAGGCATCTAGTGCTCCGGGGCCCGGTGTCGAAGACCGGGCCCTCACGCTGACACCCGACCGTCCGGGCGCCTTTCCGAGGCCGGACGGTCGGGTCCTCTTCTGTCGCTCGATCCCGGCCGGCTCTGTCCCGCCCTGCACGCAGCATTTGATGCCGGCCACCAATCCTCCTGGAGGTCCGGCCGGAAAGCCGGGCCTGCCGTGGGGATGTCATCCTGAGCGTCAATCTCGCGCAGGCAGATAGCGAAGGATCTCGCTGTGTTCCGGGGGATTCTTCGCCCAGGCGGCGCTTCCAAAGCCGGCGCTTTGGCATGACGTGGG
>CAYRFY010000151.1:3678-9512 GCA_964423635.1 uncultured Armatimonadia bacterium
ATCCGCGGCGCCGATGCCCGAGTTGCTCCACCGAGCCGGGTGGAGTATGCTGACCGCGTGCCGATACCCTCAAGGAGGCCCCCCATGCCCGGCGATTTCCCGGACCAACTGAGCGATGTGCCCTGCACGGTGCGTGACTTCAACTCCGACGACATCATCGCCTCCGGCCACATGGACCTGCAGTTTGTCCCCCATACCGACCGGCTCCGCACCATGCGCGTGAAGTTCCGTGGTGATTTTCGGCCCGCCGGCCCCGAGCACCAGGCGGCCCTGGAGAGCGCCCTGATAGCGGGGTTTGCCACCGGGGCCGCGGCGCAGAAGATCGAGGTAGAGCACGGTGAGCGCACCTGGGTGCTGGTGGTGAAGCTCGTCGTCGGAGATGACGGGTTCACCTTCACCGGCCGCAACGATCCCAAGCCCGCCCTGTAGCGCGGCGGCTCCCGCCACGGCCGGCCGACGCTGCTCCGGCGCGTCGGCGGCCCGCCGGCCTGGCTCCCCCCCACCGCGCCTGTCGCGCATCGCGCCATGCCGGCGTTGACCTGCCGCTAGGTCCGGGGCGGCGGAGGAGGAAGCGCGGGGCCAACGGGGAAGTCAACGCTGTGCCGGGCGAGTGCCGGGAGTGTCTTGTACGGCCACGTCCCGGCTCGCGTTTCGCACCGGCACCGCCCATGGCTGCGCCTCGCATTACGTCAAGGAGTGCCCACATGGCTCAAGTGTCCCATGCCCTACTCATCTCCATCGATGGTCTGCGTCCCGATGCCCTGCCTCTGACGGATACGCCCGTCTTGGACCGCATGATCGCCGAGGGTGCCGCCACCATGGCCTGCCGGGTGGACATGCCCTCCGTAACCCTCCCCTGCCATCAGACCATGCTACGCGGTGTGAGCGTCGCCCGGCACGGCGTGAACACCAATACCTTCCACCCGCTGGTGCGACCGGTCCCCAGTCTCCTGGACGTCGCCCATCAGGCCAATCTGAAAACGGGCTCGTTCTACAACTGGGAGCAGCTCCGCGATCTTTCCGACCCCGGCAGTCTCGATGTGTCGTACTGCGTGCACCAGACCGATGCGCCCCAGGGCGATGAGCGAGTGACCGAAGTGGCCATCGAGCACATGGAACGTCTGGACCTGAACATGACCTTCGTCTACCTGGGACATCTCGACCACGCCGGCCACCGGCATGGGTGGATGTCCGAGCCGTACCTGGCCGCCGTGGCCAATGCCGATGCCTGCATCGGTAGGTTACTGGAGGCGGCGCGGAGGCTTGGGTGGCCGGAGAGTCTGGCCGTACTGGTCACGGCCGATCACGGCGGCCACGAGAAGGCCCACGGGACCGAGGCGGACGAGGACATGCTGGTACCGTGGGTGCTGTGGGGCACCGGCGTCCGGCGTGGCCATACGCCGGCGGAGCCGGTGGAGCTGCGCGATACCTGTGTGACAATGGCGAGCCTTCTCGGTCTGCCTCACTGCGCCGACTGGGAGGGCAAGATCGTCTCGGAGGCGCTGATGGACCCGGAGTAGACCACTTCGCGACACAGGGCTTCGGCCGGCGTCCGTGCGCCCGCCGTCGGCCGAGGCTTCGAACCAGGGAATCGGCCGCTGAGACGGCCATCGCGACCGGTCCAACAGCGCCCCGCTTCCCGCACAGTGCGCACAATGCGCCCGCACAACAGGAGTGGTGACCGATGACAACCGCTGAGGCTTTGCTGACGGTGTGCTGTTGTCTCGTTCTTACCGGTGCGGTACAGGCACTCGGCGCCGAGAACCTGCTGGGCAATGGTGATTTCGAGCGCGGCCTGGAGCTGTGGCAGACCACCCGGCCGGCCGGCGGCACGATCGAGGTCGTGCCCGGTCCGCGGGGGAGCTGTGCGCGCCTGTCCTCCACCGACCCCAGCGGCTCGACGTACCTGATCCAGACTCGACCCCGAGAGCATCAGGGGCAAGCGTCTGCGGTTTGAGGCCCACATGAAGGCCGAAGACGTGACGATCGGTATCCACCCCTACTCCCAGGCCAAGGTCACCCTGGTGTGGAGCGCCGGTGAGGCCGAGCACCAGGCGGAGATCGACTTCCTGGAGAGCTTCGACTGGCGGACGATCAGCACGGTCTGGAGCATCGGACAGGACTGCACGAAGGCCACCCTCTATCTGGGCATGCACACCACCACGGGCACCGTGTGGTTCGATGACATCACGCTCCGGGCTCCCGAACTGCAATCGGTGGAGCCGGTCGCCGACGGGATCGAGCGCCGGATATACGACGACGGCGTGGTGCTGCGCGTGGATGGCCGCGAGTTCGCCCTGGCCCAGAGCAGCCGGCCGCCGGGTCACTTCGAGCCCACCGCCGCGGAAAAGGACCGGGGTTTCGTGGTCTTCCGTCCCGATGATCCCTCCGCCCTCTCCCCCGGCTCGGTGCCCTCACGCGACGAGGTGATCGACTCACTGGAGGCCTTGGCGGCGCCGGGGCAGTATGAGCCGGTGGCGTTCGCCCTCCACGCTGTACGCCCTCTGAAGCAGGTGACGGTCACGGTGGGGGCGCTGACGGGGCCCGGAGGGGCGGTCATCGCGGCCGAGGCCTTCGACTGCAGAATGGGGCGCTACGTCATCCAGCGCACGGGGTACACGAACCCGGAGTACCACGTGGTCCCCAAGCTGCTGGTGCCCGGCGCCGCCGCGCCCGGTGACCCGGAGCGGCCGCAATTGCACTGGCTCACCCTCCACGTCCCGCCCGACGCCGTACCGGGCGACTACACGGCGCAGGTGCGGATCGAGGCGGACGGCGTAGTGCTGTCGCTGCCGCTCTCGGTGCGAGTGCCGGCCCTGCATCTGGAAGAGGGCAGGCCGTGGATGCTGTACTTCTACAATAGCGATCCGCGGAATGCGGAGTTGTACTTCCGTGACATGCGGGAGCACGGCATGACTTCGGTCATCCTGGCCTGCGCCCAGGCGCCTTTGCGCCGCGAGGGCGATCGCGTGGTGGTGGACTTCACTTCCTCCGATGCCTTCGTAGAAGCCTACCGCAAGGTTGGCTTCACCGATCCTTTGGTCTACAACCCCTTCCACGACCGCCTGGCCACGCATCTGCTGGACCTTTTCGGCCTGGCCGACGGCTTCCCAGCGGTGGTCAACTACGGCGAGACCATCCGAGTTTTCAAGAAGGACGAGTACCCGCAGTCCTTGCACGAGGTCTACCGGCAGGTGGTGCGCGACATCTTCGCCCACGCGGAGGGGGCCCACTGGCCGCCGACCATCTACTATCCGGTGGACGAGCCCAATGATCCCGCGGGCTGGCGGATGGCGGCCTCGCAACTGGAGTACGGGCTGACGAGAGAGGCCGTGCCGGAGGCGCGCACCTTCTGCACCGTCTACTCCATCCCCATCATGGAGATGCTGGACCCGCTGCTGGACGTCCGCGCCTGTCCGCTGTCTCCCATGGTGGTGTCTCCGGAAGCCCTGCAAAGCTACATGGAGTACCTGCAGCGCGCAGGCGGCGAGATCTGGGGGATTGATTGGCCGGCGATGTGGGACGACTTCTGGCAGGCCCGGGAGTTCGCCGGTCTGTTGCCTGCGAAAGCCGGCGTCACGGGCATGACCGCCTGGACCTACTACGGCCCCGGTCCCTTCGAGGACGAGTACAGCGACCTGCGCGGCGAGTACAAACGCTGCCTGTTTGTGTACCTTGACGACGACGGAGGGCTCATCCCGACCACGACCTGGGAGGGCATGCGCGCCGGGGCGACGGATTGGCGCTATGTGACCACGCTGGAGCTGGCAATAGCCAACGCCGGCGGCGCGGACCGCGAGCGCGGCCGGCGGGTGCTCGATGAGGTGCTCACCGCGATCCCCTGGGGCAAGGAGAAGGGTCCAAAGTGGGGCAATAGCCGCGCCACGGCACTGCGGGCGATGATGGCCGAGGAGATCGAGCGGCTGCAGGGCGGGGAGTAGAGACGCTGCGGGGCACCCGGCGGCGATGCGTGCCCTCTGCCCCACCGGCGAAGCCGCTCGGCCACCACCCTGCCGGCTTCAACTATCCTGGAGGATGCCTGCTATGAACCGCCGCCGATTCCTGCTTACCACCGGGGCCGGCTCGGTTGCCCTGCTGTACTCGGACATGCCACTCGCCTTCGCCGCGCGGGGGGAAAACCCCATGACAGGTCACACGCTGCTGTTCAACCAGGACTGCAACGACGTGGACGGCACCGCCGCCGGCCAGCCTTCGGGCACCAGAGAGCAGTTCATCCGCGACTGGTACCGCAGGGCCTTCTCAGCCGGTGTCGGCGTGTTCGTCGCCGACGTAACCACCGGCCCGGTGGTCGAGACGAAAGACACCCCGACGGGTGAGGTGATCGGCGCGCGGTTCGCCCCCGAGGTGCGCAAGGGTATCCATTGGGTTCAGACCATCGACGAGCTGTTCGCGCAGGGCACGGATGTGCTGCACCTGGCCTGCGAGGAGGCGCGCCGGGCGAACGCGACCATCCTCGGAGGTGCGCGCATGAGCGACGCGCATCACGGCGGCCGGTGGCAGGCGGAATCGGACGACCCGCTATTTCCGCAGATTGTCATGGACCACCCGGAGTGGTGCAACACGTGGCAGGACGGGAGTCTGGACGCGACACTGAACTACAACGTGCCTCAGGTGCGGGAGCACTATCTGGCAATCCTGCGGGAGATGGCGACCAACTACGACATCGACGGACTGGAGCTGGACTGGATGCGCTTCTGCCGGCACTTCCCTGCCGGCCGCCAGCGAGAGCACCTGGACGACCTCACGCATTTTGTGCACGAGGTGCACCTGATGCTTCGCGAGGTGGCACGTGACAGGGGCCGAGAAAGGCTGATCCTGGGACACCGCGTGGCGGCGACGGTGGAGGAGTGTCTCAATATCGGCTGCGATGTGGGCACCTGGGCGCAGAGGGGCTACGCCGACTATCTGGCACCGATGGAGTTCTTCAACCACGACGTGAACGTGATGCCCGACGAATTCGCCACCATCACCGCGGACACCGGCTGCCTGGTGTATCCCGGCTTCGGGCGCCCGCAGTACAGCTACTCCTCGCGCTATCCTTTCCCAATGCGCTCTCTGGCTGAGTTCCGCGCGCTGGCGCGCAACATCTATGCCTTCGGAGGAGCGGGGGCGTCTGTATTCAACATGTACCTGTGGCCGCCGGAGGAGCACGAGTTCCGCGCCGCCGCCATCGCGATCCTGTCCGACCCGCAGAGGGCTGCAGCCGGTCCCAGGCACTACATCTACGTTCCCAGTGGCGCCGGCGCCGGGCCCACCGGGAAGGACCAAAACCAAAGCATCGTCTTCGGCCCCGACAGCACCGGGAACCGACACGTGTACACCTTCCGCATGGCGGACGGCAAGGACGGCGAGAAGCTCAGCGGCCTGCTGCGCCTGCGGATCTGTGACGCCGGTCCCGAGGATGAGTTCACACTCGACATCGGCGGCGAGACCGTGGATCCGAGCTCTATCCGAAGCCGCCACTTCCCACAGGGAGAGCCCTCCGAGCAGCCGGCGGAACCCTTGAGCCTGCCCGGAGCCCCTTTCACCTGGCCCGCCGGCCTGAGGCTCGAAGTGCCTTTGCGGGACTGCCCCGCGTTCGCCGGCGACAATGAGCTGGGAATCACGATGGTAAGCAAAGTAGCCACAGGCCGCGACGCCCCGGTCATGGAGGCGCTGGAAGTGAAGGTGGACGGTTAGCGCCCGAGCGACTCCACGCCGTGGACCTGGGAGGGACGGACTGCACGCGAGGCGGGGCTCTGCCTGCGTGCGTCATGCTCGGCGCGCAGAGGAAGGACCCGCATGCCGGAAGACGAATCAGTCGCCGGGAAAGA
>CAYRFY010000151.1:9522-13858 GCA_964423635.1 uncultured Armatimonadia bacterium
CTCTTCCGGTACCGCGAAGGCCGCTCTGTGCGGCCCTGGAGCATACTCCGTCTCTCCCATCATCCTCCTGCGAACGTGAGGGATCCTGCGATGCGCGTCCATTCGGTACTCATGCCTGCGCTGCTGGCACTTGCCGGCGCCGCCTTCGCCGCGCCGCAAGTCATCCTCGAGACCGACTTCGGCCTGCCCGGCCGGAGCTTCTCCGACATCAACGAGGAGCTGGGCAACCGGATCACCGGCTCTCTGCCCGAGGGGTGGAGCGACAATAGCGGCTGGAAGAGCAATCTCGTGGCGGAGTACTCCCGCGTGACGGAGCAAGAGCGTAGCTTCCTGCGGGTCAACCAGACCTCCGGCGGCGGGCTGCAGTTCACCCACGCCCTTCCGGGGATGCACAAGGAAACCGGCTATTATCGTCTGAGCCTGACGGCTCGCAGCGATGTGGGCGGCAGTCTCGGGGTCCGCTACGTGGGTGACCCCTATCACACCGTCTGGTCCGCCGGTCCCGTGGCGGGCAGCGACTGGAACGAGTTCTCCTATGACTTCCGTCTCGGTCCCCAGCCCCAGGAGATCGGGCTCTACATCTACCTGTCCGGCGACGGGATACTTGACCTGGAGAAGCTCAGGTTGGTGAGACTCTCCGATCAGGATTTGATTGACGAGATCAAGGCCAAGTACCCCGACGCGGGCCAGGGAAACCTCGTGCGCCTGTCCCGCTTCCCCCTCGGCCTGCAGAGTGGCTGGTCCATCGACCGCGACTATTCCGACGGTGATGAGGTGCAGGTAGACAGCGACCCCTCCGTCCCGGGTCCCGACGGCTGCCCGGGTCTGAAGATCGAGGCCCCCGAGGGCATCGTCATCTACAGCGCGCCCTTCCCCGTTCCGTGGAGTTTCGACACCCATGTGCTGAGCCTGTCTGTCCGGGGCGACTGGGAGGGCCGGATGATCGTGGCCGGGGGCTCTGGGGAGCACTGCGCCACCGCGCCGCTTTCACACCCCGGCGCCGAGTGGCTGCGCATCGAACTGCCCTTCAAGCCCATCCTGCAGGCCCCGGCGCATCATCTCCGGATCGAGGGCAAAGGGACACTGTGGATCGACCGGCTCCAGGTGGAGCACGGGGACAGGGCCGGTGATTTCGCCCCACAAGAGTCGGTGGAGATATCGCTGGCGCCTGCGACCTCGGAAGCCTCTCCCGCACGGGTGATCTTCACCGACGAATCCGCCCGCGTCGATTACTGCGTCCTGGGTGAGTGCCCCGGAGCGGTGCTCAGGGCCCGTGTCGTGAACCTCTACGGCGACCAGACCGACCTGCCGCCGGTAGCCCTCGGCCGGGGCCCGCTCCTGCGAGGTTCATTGGACCTGGCCGTTTCACCCCAGCATCCCGTGGGACCCCAGCGGCTGGAGGCATGGGTGGAGGACCCCACGGGGCAGAAGCTGAGTGCCGAAAACGAGCTGGTGCTTTACCGTCTCCGCCGTCCGCGGCATTGGGGCCGCAGCGCTCCGGCCTCGTTCTTCGGTACCCACACCCTCTCCACGAACCGCCACCTGACCATGGCCAAGGCGGTGGGCTGCAACTGGGTGCGGCTCCACGATGCCGGGACCGAGTACATCGGCTGGTCCTTCCTGGAGCCGGAGCAGGGCAAGTGGCAGTTCCGGGACGCGGACCTGCAACGGTACCGCGACCATCACCTGAGCATCCTGGGGCTGCTTTCGACCACCCCCGGCTGGGCGAGCAACTGGGGCAAGCCCTGTACGGGGTACTTCGACCGCTACCTTGAGCCGCTGAGCATGGATGACTGGCAAAATGCGGTGCGGACCATCGTCACGCGCTACCGGGACACGATCGACACCTACGAGGTCTGGAACGAGCCGTGGGGGAGCTCGTTTTGGAGCCTGAGGTACGACGAGGAGGCGAGCGAAGACTGGCGCGCCCGCTTCGTCCCCAGCGACACACCCGCGGAGGACTACGCCCGTCTGCAGAAGGCCGCCTATGAGGCGGCCCACGAGGTCTACCCGGAGGTCACCATCGTCGGCTTCAATACGTACGGCAGCGAGGCAGGCAGTAAATGGACCCGGGAGGTGCTAAGCTTCGGTGGCCTGGAAACCTGCGACGGCATCTCATACCACCACTACGAGAGCGCCCCGACCGGAATGCCTGATGGCCCCACCGAGAGAGCCTACGCCGCCGCCATCGGGCCTGTCATTGAGCAAGTGGGTGAGGTTCCCAGGCCGGTGTGGATGAGCGAGGGGGCACCGCTGTCGGGCGATGTGTCCAACGGTTTCTACCGCCACAGCCTGCCGTATGAAAACGAGAACGACAACTGGCTCATCGCCGACCGGATGGCGCGCTATGTGCTGAGCCACCGTGCCACCGGCGCGAGCCACGCCTTCTTGTACACCATGCACGGCCACAGCACCTTCGGCGGGCCTGTGAGCTGGACGACGCTGGTGACGGCGGAGGGCTATCTGCACCCCTCCGCCGCGGCGCACAGTGCCCTGGCCTGGCTGCTGGAGGATACCACCTACGTCCGGCGTATCACGCTCGCCGAGGGCGTCTATGCGTACCTGTTCGCCGGCGCCGACCGGGCGGTGGCGGCGATCAGCACCGCACCGAAACACGCCGCCTACCAGTTGCCCACGGCTGAAGGGATAGAGCTGCAGGACCTGTTCGGCAACCCACCGTCACCGGGAACCCCGGCCGACGGCTGCGTGCGGTACATCCTGTGCCCGGATGGCCTGGAGGCGCTGGAGGCGATCCTGCAGGCACGGTAGACACCGATGTGTGCCGTAGATGCTCGGCGGACGCAGGTGCGCGCGTCCGACGCACCAGGGAGGGCTTGATGGAGATACCCGCACCCACCAACCGGATCGTGACACTCCGGGAGTTGACCTGCCAATCGCCGATGATGGCCGAGCTGCCCTCTCACACCTGGGGCCCGCGCAGGGAGTTGGACCTGTACGAGGGCTGGGTTGCCGCAGTCGGGCAGCCGACCACGCGCCTGCGCCGGGCCGCGAGCCGGGCCTACCGCATGGACCACAGCCCGCCGATCATCGGCGACTGCGAGCTGATCGTCGGCCGTCCGGACCTCTCGCCCCTCAGCGAGAGCGAGCGAGAACGGCTCGCGGAACTCGGCGCGATGGCGCAGCAGTTCATGCCCCACCCGCGCGGCATCTACGACCACATGGCCCCGGACTACCCCAAGCTCATCCGAGTCGGAGTCGACGGCCTCATCGCCGAGGTGGAAGAGCGGCGCAGGGGCCTGAACCGGCAACTGCCCGACAGCGTCGCCAAGGACGAGTTCTACTGCGGGTGCCTGATGGAACTGAGCGCCCTCCTGGGCCTTGCGCGGCGCTACGCCGAGGCCGCGCGTGCCATGGCCTCCGAGACAACCGGCGAGCGCGCCGCGGAGCTGTGTGAGATCGCCGAGATCCTCACGAAGGTCCCCGCGGGGCCTGCGGAGACCTTCCGCGAGGCCCTGCAGAGCATCCACTTCTACACCTTCATGCTGTGGGGCGACTATCAGATGGGGCGCCCCGACAGGTACCTGATCGACCTGTACCGCGCCGATGTAGCCGCCGGGCGTCTCGCGGCCACAGGCGCGCTGGAACTCATCGACTGCTTCTGCCTGCTTTACTCGACGTATCACCCGAAGGGCTCGGCGGTCGGGTTCATGCTGGGCGGCAGGGACGACGCCGGAAGGGCGGTACACAACGAGCTTACGTATCTCTTCCTGCAGAGCATCGCCCACACAAGGATGGCCTATCCCGGCATCGGCCTGTGCGTGCATGACGAGACCCCCGACGACCTGCTGGAGACGGCGGCCGAGCTGCTGGCCGCGGGCCACTCGCACCCCGCGATCTTCAACGACGACGCCATCACACAGGGCCTGATGGCCCTGGGCCTGCCTCGGAGTGACGCCTGCGACTACGTGCACAGCTCCTGTGTGGAGATCACGCCCTGCGGTCGATCGGGCTGCTGGGTCTTCAGCCCCACCATCAACGCCCCGGAAATCCTGCTGGACGTCATGGCCCGGAGTGCCGAGTGCGCGGGCGTCGAGGAACTCCTGACCGCCTACGAGCGGGAGTTGCGGGCCAGGGTGGTTGCGGGCGTCGAGGCACAGAAGCTGTGGCAGTTGGAGCGCTCCAGGAACGGCACCGATAGCCTGCTCTCCTCCTGTCTGGTCGAGGACTGCCTGGCCCGCGGCAAGAGCGTGGACGAGGGGGGTGCGAAGTACAACTTCATCATGCCGACCTTCCTGGGCCTGGCCAATGTGGTGGACTCCATCGCCGCCATCGAGGTGCTCGTGTTCGATCTGGGGGAGCTGACGATGGCCGACTT
>CAYRFY010000152.1:0-4626 GCA_964423635.1 uncultured Armatimonadia bacterium
CACCTACCCGAGGCGAACCTCCGCGCCCTGCTCGTCGGTTCGAGGCGGAGCGACGCCCAGAGGCGGGGCCGGGGGGGGAGGCGACGTCAATAGGCGCTCTGCCGGAACCTGCAAGCCTTCAGTCGGCACCCGGCTGGTCTGACGCGGAGCTTCGCTACTCCCCCATCAGGATCGCTGCCTCCCCGTTTCTCAGGGAGACGCTCGTCACCGGGGCGCCCGGCGAGCCGTCGGCCGCCAGCGGACGCATCGGCCCGGACAGAGCGATCGGGTCGCCCCGGGCCTCCCAGGCACCGCCGCAGTACGGCCGGACGAGAACCAGGGCGCCGCTGAACCGCCGCCCCAACACCTTCCACGGAGCATCGGTACCCTCGGTGAGGCGAATGTCGTCGAACCATGCGGTGCCCGTGGCGCCGTAGATGCGGAAGTTCACGCGCCCCTCCGCATCCTAGCCGGTGGTGAAGCACAGTACCTGCCGCGCCCAGTCCCGGGTCCCCGTGACCGTGATCATCCCCGCGTCGACGCCCTCGAACTCGTACGGATACACCTGCGCCCCCGGAGCGCCCGCGACGCCCTCGGTCTTGATCCAGCATGACAGCGTGTAGGCGGTATTGGGCTTGAGGGTCACGTACTGCTTGCTGATGTTGTTGATCTGACGACTCGTGCTGTGGATGCAGGCCGAGGACCGTCCCGAATGCTTCACCTCGCTGTCCAGCTCCACCGGCTCGGCGATCTCCCAGCCATCCGGGTTCCCATCCCCATCCTCCTCACTGTCGAAGTCTCCCGCCGGCAGCAGGTTCTCCCCGGCGCTGTCCTCCTGCTCCCCAGATTCTGCCACTACGTACCAATCGCCCTGAGGCGCGCCGATGTCCACGGCCGCCGCACCGGGCCACAGCTCCTGCACCCTGGCGTACGGGTGGCCGCCGTAGGCCCAGTACGTGAAGTCACCGTGCACGAGATAGTACGACGCCAGCCCGAACAGTGCGTCACGCGCCTGCGCAACAGGCACCCGGGCGCCGAACTCCGAAAGCTCGGGGTCAAACACAGGGTTGTACTGGATCATCTGCAGCTTGCCCCGCCGGTCCAGAGCCTGCGTCCGCCTCAGTGTGTCTTCGTAGCCGCTCAGTGCCGTGGTGATCCGCAGCCAGCCCTCGGACTGGGTGCCGTCAATGACGAACGGGTCGCTGTCCCATCCGTTGGCGGTAATGATGCTCCCGGGCATGGCGGTCTTGATCCTCTGCAGCATGGTCTGCATCGCGTGCAGCCACTGGTCCGGATCCTCGGCGGGCCTGGGGAACTCCAGCACCTGTGCCGCGCGTCCCGCGGCCGGCACGTCGGCCGGCATCGTGTCCACATACAGCCCGTCATAGCCCTCAGCCTGGGCCGGGCAGTAGACCTCGGCCACGAACCGCTGGTACTCCGGGTGCGAAACGTTCATGACCCAGTCGTCTCGCGGCGGCCCCCAGTAATAGATGGGGATCCGGGCCTGGCTCATCCGCCTGGCCGTGGCCCTTGAGTTCGCAGGCCGTGCGGCCTCCGCGTCATCCACGTGCCCGTCGCCGTTGCGGTCGTTCGCCGGGTCCCAGCCCGGACACAGCCGGGTCTCACGGGGGTTTTCGGCCCTCTCGGCCCCCACATGCAGCGTCACCTTCGTGTCGGTGCCAAAGTGGGCGAACATCTCCTCCAATATGCCCTCCCGAGTGAGGCTCTTCTCCACGCAGAACTGAGCCAGGTCTTCCGCCTTTGGCGAAGGAATCACCATCGTCGCCAGCAGGGAGTACTGAAGACTGAGGATCTCCGGGCGCAGCTCATTGGGCTCCCGGCGGAAGGTGAGATCGAGGTTTTCCACCGCGAATTGCGTGGAGCCCCCGAAGTTCATGAAGGTGCGAATGTGGGGCAAGATACAGGGCGCCGCCCGGCGCCGGTAGCTGAAGGTCAGCGGAGCCGTCCAGTCCGAGACACCCTCGGGCCCCCAGTGGCGCACCTGCCAGGAGTACGTCTCATTCTCCTGCAGCGGCGGACCGCCGTACTCCACCACCCCCACCGGCGTCTGCCGCCGGCCGTTGTCCCACTGCGGCCCTCCAATGGGGCCACACCGTACCTGGCAGGCCACCTGCCCGTCGGCCTGCCAACTCAGCTCCGGGCAGGGGTCGGAGACAACCACGCCCTGGCCTGGTAGCCATTCGGTCAGAAGGTCGGTGGGCGGTGCGGCGAACGAACGCACGCCGACCAGAATCAGCACAAGAGCCAAGCCTCGTGACATGGGCTGCGCGCTCCTTCCTACTGAGCTGGCCGGCAACGTTGCGGGGTACTACGCGGGTACCATTGACCGGTACGGCGAGCCGTCCCGGGCCCGGTCGCCGAACTGCTCGCGGTACTGAAGTCCCAGCACTATGCAGCGCTGCCACTCATCGTCCCCAATGCTGCGCTTGCGCGACTCGATCCGGACGCGGTCATCCGAGAGGAACTCGGCGATGTAGGGCCAGAAGCTGGACCACCGTCCCAGGTCATTTGGTCCGGGGGTGAGGTCGCGGGACACGCGCAAACCTCCTCCGTACGTGTTGACGGTCAGCAGGGCCGAGCCAGGGTGCAGCGCGTACGCCTGCACGAAGGGCTGCGGGAAGCGCAACATGGCAATGCAGTCCAGCTCGTCGGTGTAGGCGGCAACCAACAGGGGGCCGACGGAGACGACCATCGCCGCCCGGCTGTCGCCCAGCTTCAGATGCTCGGCGATCAGGGCGTCGGGCGTCTGGAGCTGGAGCAGGGCGCACAGCCGTTGTATCGGGTTCAGGCTTCGCTTGAACACGGCGAGCTTGGCATCTGAAAGCGAGAGCCCTCCGGGGTCTGAGGCACACGTGCTGTCGTCGTGGAATCTGGACATGGCCAACTCTTCCCGCGCGGTCCTGGCGGACCTAGTCCATCTCGCGCTGTCGGCGGGCATCGCTGTCGGCAATGACCCTCTGGGCGATCTCCCCCACCGTCTCCAGAAAACCGGCACGTTTCTCCACGTACACGCCGTCGAACTCGATGATGCGCAGCAGGTCCTCGGTGCTGCTGGCGTAGCCGCTGACGACGATCACCGAGGTCGAGCTCCACAGGGGGTTGTGCTTGATGGCCTTGAGCACCTGCCAGCCGTCGATGCCCGGCATGACGATGTCGACGATGGCCATGTCGTAGGGCCGCCCCTGAGTCGTGGCCGCGCACATGCAAAGCAGCGCATCGCGGCCGTTGGAGGCGGTGTCGGTGTCGATACCCAGCGCCCGCAGACGCTCGGCAACCATCATCGCGATACGGGGGTCGTCGTCGACAATGAGCACTCGGGCCATTGCGTCACCTCATAGCGCGGGCAGGGCCACAGCCCTACCAGTTGATGGGGTATACCTGCATCTTGTCAATGAAACAGGCCAGCAGGGTGTAGAACCCTCCGTTGATGAAGTCGCCAACTACCAGGCCGAAGAAAAACGGGAGCATCTGCCGATAGAGCCGGGGCCCGCCGTAGCGCAGGACGGCGCTCTTGATCGCCCAGGCCACGACGAAAGGAAACCACTGATTGCGCATACTGGCGGTATTGGCCACCGCATAGCCCACCGGATGCAGCGGCCAGGCGGTGAGGTTCGTCCTCAGGGCGAACAGACCAACGGTCACCAGCAGGCCGCCGCCGACGAACAGCAGGCCCAGCAGGTCCGCGCCCTGGGGAGCCTGGAGATAGCCCTGCAGTTGGTCGAAGGGCGTCTTGCCCATCATCGTCCGCCAGGTGTCGCCCTTGGCCAGGGCGCCCACATGGTGCCAGACCAAAAGGGCGCCCCAAAACGCCACCGGAATGCCGATGGCCAGGGCCACCACCAGGCTCCAGGTCATGGCCGGGCGCGGGATGTCCCGGGCCTGCGCCATCTTGTAGGCATCGAGCTGGTGGGGCATCGAGACACAGCGCAGATCGAAGCTGGAGATACTGGCCAGATAGGCCATGATCGTCAGGTCGCGGGGCAGGATGTTCCGCGATCCAAGGGTGGTGACGATGAGTGTCTGCGGGTCCACGCGCGGCCCAAACAGCCAGGCGTTCCCCGTCTCGGCCCGGACCCGGGTGGCGGCCACCAGATACACCAGCGACAGACCGAGGAGGAGTACCGGCATGGTCATGCCCATCCCCGCCGCGCGGCAGAAGGCCACCATCGCCGTGAACGTGATTGCCGCCACCCAGACGGGCCAGCGCTCGCGGGAGGCGGTGTCCTCCGGTTCGCGATAGCCGACGGCCGCCCGGATCGTGCGCCGGATCTCCTTGCGGCCGATCCAGATCGCCAGCAGTGTCAGGGCCACGAAAGCACCCGCGCCCTGATGCTCCTCGAAAGGGAAGCGCGCCAGTCCCCCCGTCCCCCAGTCCGAAAGACCCACCAGCGCCCCAAAAACGCGCTGGGCCTTGGTCATCAGGTAGAAGAACCAGCACGAGAACGTCACCTCGCTGGAGAGGATAAAGGCAATCCCAATCACGAACGGGTACAGCGAGATGGTTAGGCCCCCCATGGCGTTCCACGGCGCATCGCGCAGGCTTCCGGACAGGTCGATGTTGCGAACCTCTAGCTTGGGCACCGAGGGGAGGTTGAGGTTCAGCGTGTTGAGGGTGCCGATGAGAAA
>CAYRFY010000152.1:4638-11574 GCA_964423635.1 uncultured Armatimonadia bacterium
CCATGCCATCTTGTTGCGCCAGAAGGCCCCGTCGGCGGCGGTGATGTTCAACGGCACATAGACGGTTGGGAAGGTGAGCCGTTCACTGTCCACCCACTGCCGACGCACCAGCGCCGCGATGGACAGGCTGCACAGCGCATAGAGCAGGACGAAGCCGGACCACACCATCGTCGGCCCCAGCCACATGCCCACGGGCACCGTGTCGCCGCCCTCGAAGAACCGTTCCAGGAGATGCGTATCGGTGGGGCCGATCCAGGCCGGGATATAGCGGTGGAACAGGTCCTCCCACCTGTTCTCCGGGGAGGCGAAGTGATAGGGCGCCGCCAACGCGGGAACCATGAAGTGCACCGCACCGGAGGAGGCCAAGACGGTGGCCACGGCCGTCATGGAGTAGATGACCACCAGCTCGGTCTCGGACAACTGCAGCCGGCGCCTCACGCGCCCCACAAGAGCGTTGAACACCAGGACCGTGCACAGCGCGGTGAAAGCCCCCACCGGGATACTGGTATTGGCCATGGCCGTATGGCCACGGACCCCGCCCAACACCAGCTCCGCCCAGTGGATGAGAAACACGACCCCGGTGATACACAGCAGGCCGATAATCACGGCCCGAGGCGTCACGGCCGCGCGGGAGGGCCGCCCGGCCACGTTCGATGGCTCATGTTGCGCCATGTGCACGGCAGATCACCACCGGTCGATGGTGCAGAGATGCAGCGGGTAGGTCAGGCGTGCGGAGGGCGCGGTGCCCACCCCGGGACGACGCACCCTTCGGAAACCGCTTTCTGTCGCTTCGGCCTCCGCGCGGTAGGGCATGTGGCTCAGCTTCGAGCGGCCCGTTCCTTCCGGCCGGTGAGCTCCTGCCGGCTCCGAAAAACTTCACACCGCCATGTACTTCCACCGCCGCGGAGCGGGGCCGCTCCCCCCGGATCTCCGCCGCCACGGGGCGTCAGGCCCCGTGCGACGCTCAGGTGGCCAGGCCTCGGGGCCTGGACATCGTCCCGCAGGGCCCCGCGCAGCCTGTACCAATCGGGCACTCCCGGGCCCTCGGCATGTCGCGAGTAGCTGTGCACCGGTTCCCCCTGCACCGGGAGTTCGCCTCCTTCGGACGGCGACAACAGGGGCAATAGAAAGCGCCGCCCAACCTCTGGGCGGCGCCACCAAACTTCCAGGCCCTGCTAGTCCCCGCTCAGTTGACGGCCATGCTTCGCCGGCGCCGCCTGTAGATCAGTCCCAGCGGTATGATGCCCACAAGGAGCAGGAGACCTATGGAAGGCTCAGGAACGGCAGATGTGGATATGATGAACACCTCGAGCCGGTTTGTCGTGAAGTAGGAGTCCCTGTCCTCCCCGAACAGGTTATTCTGGTAGGTGGGGCCGGGTCCGTAGGAGGTCGAGGTAAGGTAGTACGGCATTGGGTTGTCCTCGTCCGTGAGCCCGTTCAGGTCGCGATTTCCAAAGTGGGGCCAGAGGTTCTCCTCGTTTACGGTCTGCACCGACCCTCCCTTGTCGGTTCTCTGCCCCTGGTAAAGGCCTGTTGTGAGATTGAAAACGAACGCCGTCCGTTGTTCAAGGGGCCAGGTGATATTCGAGCCGGCGGTGGACCAGCTCTGCGGGTTGTACCCGCCGATGATGTAGCTGCTGTTGTCCTTGACCACGCTGTAAATGGAAAAAGTTCGTCCCATCCCATCGCAGGCTGCGTGGAAGTCCGCGGGTGTATTCGTTCCGTCGTTGTCCGTTGAGAAGATGTTCTTCAGTTGCAGTGGGCCCTCGCCCAGCCAACCTGACAATGTGTCCACATCGGAGAAAGACAGAATCTGTGACCCTCCGATGAGGTGCGCTTGCGCAGGACCAAGAGATAGACCTATGAGCGAAAGAAACAGGATGAGTCTAGACGCGCAAAACCCCGGTAAACGGACCAATGATGTTCACTCCCATGCATGGTACGCCGACGCAGAAACAGCCCCTGAGCCGGTCTCTACGTGCCCCATCGCTCCGCAGTAATCCTGCCTTCGCGATGGTTGTCACTCCCACTTGCCCTGCTATTCGATGAATGTGAGTTCTAATGATGTGATTACTTGTCATATAATCACTATATAGTCTAAGTATTGACTATTCTGCGAGACAGGTGGGATCAATCCACGAACAGACAAAAAGTGTTCTCCCGGCGCGGTACAGTGAATGGTACGGACTACCTGCTCGTCCGCCTTAAGTAACAGTAACGAACCTATCGGGTTGCATAATACACCCGAAAACCGGTTTAAGTCAAGTAACGTTTACATTTCAAACAGTGGACTCTGCACGGCCTTCCACCCACTGGGGCTCTCAACCCCGAGGCGATGCGGCCGGGGACAACCATGGCGCCATTGGCGCCTCCGAGGCATTGAGCGGCGTGCGGGGTGCGACAACGGGGTGCGCGAACCACGGGGGTGTAGTCTAGAGGTGCGGCCGAAACCCCTCGGGTGCGACGAGATCCGGGCCGCCGGTCGGCGACGGCGGACTGCAGCACGACTATAGTCGCGCAGCGGTCCGCCGAGAGGGAGTCGGTGACAGGGCCCTGCCCGCCGGTAGACCCTACGCCAGGCCCTCGAGAAGCTCCAGGGCCGCCCGGACCATGCTCGGCCCGGCATCGGCGGTCAGCTTGCTGGAACGTGCGGTCCAGGTCTCGTAGCCGCCCTCTTCCAGCGCCTGCGGCGTGGGCACATAGCCCACCCAGTCATTGGCCAATGAGGTGCAGAAGGTCGGGCGGATCGGGCTTTCATCCTTGATCCGCAGGCCGAATTCCACGAAGATCTCGCCGGGAAGCCCGACCAGGCCCACATCACCGATGCGCAGGGCCTGCACCCAGGTCTTCTGCTCCACAGGCTCCTTCGCCAGAGCGAGACGCTCGAAGGCGTAGACCTGCTCGGAAGTAGGTTTCATGCGGTCCATGTTCGCGACGGTCCTCTCGTCCTCGGCGAGCTGGTCGGCGTCCGGCTCACGCCGCGTGACGGTGATCTCACGCAGCGCGCCCTTGAGCGTGACCTCACGGCTGGGGCGTGCCTGATAGTACGCACGCGCCGCCTCAGCCGCCACGATGCCCGCCACCTTGATCGCCTGTCCGTCCACGATGTCGTGCCTGGGCGCCGGGTTGGCAAAATCGCAGTTGTTCACATCTCCGCTGGTGCCGTTGGCCACGACCGCCAGAGGCGTGCCCGGGGCCCGGCGCAGGTTGCTGTCCACACGGGCGAAGTAGTCCGCCGAGACGTGGTTGCTCGGCGAGCTGCCCACATAGTGCAGGGAGTAGTTTACGTACAGGGCCAAAGGAGCGCCCTCGGGACTGCGGAACGCCAGCAGGCCAAGCTCCCGGTCCACCGGCCCCGCCGGGCGGTCGAGTTGCTCAATCTGATAGCCCGGATTGCACCGCACCGTGCCGTCCTTCATATACCAGCGCCGGTTGAACACCTGATCCACCGCCCCCGTGCCGCAAAGCAGCTCACAGGGCTGCAGGCGGTGCAGGGCGCATTCCACCGCATCGGCGGCCCGGTGGGCCACCAGCGCCGCGTACTCGCGGTCGATGTCCACGGCGAGGATCGAAGTCGCCGCCGGCCCGGTATGGGTATGGGTGGCGCTGATCAGCACATTCTCCGGCGGAATCCCGGTGCGCTCCCGGATCCGCGCCTTGGCCAGGTCCAGATAGTCGCGCTGGATCATGCACAGGTCCACCGTGACAAGCGCCAGGATCGCTTCCTCATTGCTAATAACGATCGCCTTCGCGTGCAGAGGGTCTTTGATACCCATGGCGGCCCGCGGGCCAAAGCCGCCGATGAGATGTGTGCCCAGCTTAGGGGTGATGTCGGTCTCGTAGGTGCCGACGCGCATCGCTGCATCCATGGTGTGAAGCTCCCGAAAAGGCCGCGTGGGCCATCTGCCGAACGGGCAGTCATTCGACCCGCCGGGTATCGCGACCTCCGCGCCCCGAGCACGCTCACCCACACCCTCCGTGCTTGGTCGAGCTCCGGCCTCTCCGCCTGCGAGGTCTCTTCTGCACCTCGGGCGAACTGTCACACATCACTTGCGCACTCAGGAGAGCCCCCATGCCTTCGTCTGCTTGCGCCATCGTCGCTCTGCTCCTGGCCGGAACCACCGGCGCCCTCGCCCAGCCCCAGCGTCCTCTGGTGACGGTGAGGCCCTGTGGGCAGCCGCCCCTCATCGACGGAAGGATCGACGCCGTGGAGTGGGAGCAGGCCTGCGCCATCGCCGACTTCACCGCCGTGAGCGCCACCTCCGTCGCCGATGCCGGTACGTCGGTGTTCGCGTGCTATGACGAGAAGGCCCTGTACTTCGCCATCCGCTGCGCGGAGCCCGACCCCGCCTTGCCTCGCGGTCTGCGGCGCGCTCACGACGACCGCGCCTTCGAGGACGACTGCGTTCAGGTCTTCATCGCTCCCGAGGATCTGGACAAGGCCCGGACGGCGGAGGTGGCCTTCGGCGGCTACGACGGGGCCTACAACACCTGGTTCACCGCGATCCAGACCCAGTACGAGTTCACGGTCAATTGCGAGGGCAGCACCACCGAGGCCAGGAACGATGTGCGCGACTGGGACGCGCCGTGGCAGGCCGCGGTCGGCCGCGAGACCGGCGCCTGGACCGCCGAATTGGCCATTCCCTTCGAATCACTCGGCATCGCTGAGCCCCCGAGCGACGCGCTCTGGGGCCTGAACATCCTGCGTAATCGTAATGCTGCGCTGACGGGCTGGGTCTGCGAGGCCTTCGGGGGCTACCGGCCCATGCCCTTCGGCGCCATGGCCCTGGCCCCGCAGGGCGCCGTCGTCAGGCGTGAGATCGCCGCGGCCCCGGTGCCCGGCCCCAACACGCTCGCCATCGCCATGCTCAACCCCACCGCGGAGCCGCTGGAGCTGTCCGCAACCCTCTGGGCCGGCAACGAGACGCCGGCTACAGCCACCACCGGGCTGGCTCCCGGCGAAGAAAGGACCCTCGAGGTGCCGTATACCTTTGCCGGACGCGGCAACCTCAAGGCGCTCTACGAGGTGAGGCAGACCGGCGCCGACGTCCCGCTACTTGCGGGTCGGACGGCTCTGTCACTCCCTCCCGACCACACCCTCAGTCTCCGCTACTTCGCCATCCCCTCCTACGTTGAGGCCGCCGTCCATGTGGAGCCCGACTCCGCCGTCAGCTCCGCCCGGCTGGTGATTGCCCCCCGGAACGCCGCGCCCTCGGAGCAGACCCGGGAGGTGAAGACAACCGGGGGTGCGATACTCAAGGCCCCGGTCGCAGGCGAGCCCGGTGACACCTTCTCCGTCGAGCTGCAGGTCCTGGATGCCGCAGGGAAGATCGTCGATCGGAGGACCGCCGACTACACCGTCGCGGAGAAGCCCTCCTGGCTCGGCACTCAGGCCGGCCTGCCCACCGGTGTCCTGCCGCCCTGGACGCCGCTGGAGGTGGAGGGCAAGACCGTGAGCATGCTGGGCAAGCGCTACGTCTTCGACAGCTTCGCCCTGCCCGCCGCCGTCGAAAGCGCCGGGGCGCAGCTCCTGGCCGCCCCCAGCGACCTGTCGATCTCCATCGGTGGGGAAGAGGTGGCGTGGACTTCTCGCCACTGCACAATCCGGGAGAGCAGCGCCGAGCAGGCGGTGGTGGAGAGCACCTGGGAGAGCGAGCAACTGACACTCCAGGCGGTCAGTACCCTCGAGTACGACGGGTTCTCGTGGAACGAGCTCACGCTCCGGCCGCGGGGTGAGGTGGAAGTCGACCGTGTGGCCCTGCGGCTTCCCATGCGGCCCGAGGTCTGCCGCTACGCCTACCAGGGCCACGCGCAGGCGGCCCATGCACTGTCCCCGCTGGGCCTGCGCGCCCCGCTGAGCGCGAACCTCTGGCTGGGCGACGAGGAGCGCGGTATCGCCTGGCTCACCGAGGGCCTGCACTGGGTAAGGTCTCAGGATCGGGGCCGGCAGGTGCAGGTGCTGCCGGGGCCGCAGGCCACCGTCTGGACCAGCACCTTCATCGACACTCCCACGAAGCTCACCGCTCCGTACACGGCGCAGTTCGCCCTCCACGTGACGCCGAGCAAGCCGATCGGGCTGAGCAAGAGCCGCATCTACCACGGCGGCTTCTACGGCATCGAGACCGCCGCGGCCAAAGGTGGGCTCAGCGTCCCTCTTCGCGACCGCCTGGCGACGGACGAGGGCACTGTGGAGATGTGGGTGCGGCCCAACTTCGACCCCGCCGAGGTGTACGACGAACAGAAGGATCGCTCCGCATACAACCGCACCTTCCTGAGCATGCAAAGCTCCTCAGGCGATCTTGTCATGCTGTACTACAACGCCGACGACCGGGGGCCACGCCTGGTCACCCGCAATGCACAGGGCCAGTACCCCCTCGCGATCTCCTCGCCCCGTCCTATCCCCGCCGGGCGGTGGAGTTACGTGGCCGTCTCATGGGGCAAGCAGCTCAGGCTGCAGGTCAATGACGAGGTCGCCGTCAGGGAGATCGAGGGCCTGGTGGAGGGGTCGTTCGACCAGGGCACACTCACTTTGGAGCTCGACCACTTCGATGTGGACGACCTGCGCCTCTCCACGGTCGCACGGGACCTCGGTACGGTTCCCGAACAGTCCGCGAGCCTGGATGCCGGGGCGTCCTTCGTCGAGCCCTGCGAGGAGATCGGCGACCGGCCCTGCGCCCTGACCGAGGGCCGCTTCGGTTCCGGGTTTTCCTCGGCGGGGCGGCTGCTCATGGACGAGCTGGCCGCGCAGGGGAAGCGGATCGTCATTTTCCACGAGAGCTGGTCGCGCTTCCAGGGCTATCCGGACCTGGAACAGGTGGACAAGCTCAAACCGATCGCCGACGCCTGTCATCGCCGGGGCATGCTATTCCTGGTCTACTTCTCCCAGCATATCTCGGACGCCACCCCCGAGTGGCCGCTGTACAAGGATGATCTGCT
>CAYRFY010000152.1:11584-12183 GCA_964423635.1 uncultured Armatimonadia bacterium
GGTACCAGCGCAGCGACGTGCCTCAGGACTGCTACGTGGCCTGCACTAACGGGCCCTACGCCGACCTGCTGCTGGCGGGGATCGAGAAACTCGCCGACGAGGTCGGTATCGACGGGGTCTACATGGACGGGACCACGGTAGCGTGGCCCTGCGCCAACCCTTCGCACCCCGGCTGCTGCGAGGCTCTCGCCAACGGCACCTATGTGGATCGCTGCCCGATCCGCGGCACAAGGCAGTTCATGAAGCGTCTGCGGGCCATCTTCGCCCGGCGCGGCGAGAAGATCCTCCTCGACGCCCACACCGGCGGGGCCATCAACATCGCCACCCAGTCCTTCTGTGACGGCTATTACGACGGCGAGCAGCTTTCCCGCTTCCGCAGCGGCTATCGCCTCTCGCCCGACATCTACCTCACCGGCTATATGGGCAAGCAGTTCGGGTTCCGGGGTGACTTCCTGCCCAACCGGCACACGATGGATCAGGCCATCGCGATTGCCGCGGTGCACGACACCGCCGTCCGCGGTCAGCCGGCAAAGGTCGATCTGGCCTGGGCCCCGTACGAGGACGAGCAGACCACCTATGTCCCTTACTGGGAGCCCTCC
>CAYRFY010000152.1:12193-13853 GCA_964423635.1 uncultured Armatimonadia bacterium
GTATCGGGTTGCCCCTGCTCAGGTCCTGGGCAGTCTGTACGTCAAGCGCGAACGCGCTCTGCTGGTGCTGGGGAGCCAGACCGAGGAGGATGTGGACTGCACGGTCGGGGTGGTGGGGCTGCTGGCGAAGCTGCCGCAGGGCGTCCAGGCCTTTGATGCCATCAGCCGAGAGCCTCTGGCCCTTGTGGACGGGACACTGAGTCTACGTCTACACGGCCGGATGTGGCGAATGGTGGAGTTCAGGCAGGGGGAGTAGGGGGCGTGGGCCGACGGTGCCGTGTGCCGCTGTAGGGCGGAGACCTGCCCCGCCGGCCTTTGGCGCCCTATGTGCGGCAGGAAACAGGTGACAGGAAACAGGTGACGGGAAACAGGTGACGGGAAACAGGTGACAGGAACGGCGGGAACGGCCAACGGCCCTGGCGGGTGGCGGGTAACGGCGGGGCCGTGTGTCGTTGTAGGGCGGGGACCTGCCCCGCCGGCCTTTGGCGCCCTGCAGTGGCGCGGTACAGGCCCGCGCCCCACAGACCGGCGCCGGCGCTCCTGCGCTCTCTGGCTCTACCCCTCGAACACCACCATGGTGTGCCCCTGCACCCTGGGCACCACGACCTCCACGTAGGGATCGTGCACCGTGAACGGGAGCTTTGTGCCCTCTGGTGCCAGATAGACCTCGCCCCGGCGCGAAGTGCGGACCCGGAGCTTCACGTCGTGCAGAGCGATTGCGTCCTCGATCGAGTCCGCCGCCAGGGTGCGCTTCTCCGGGATGTAGTGGAGCAGGTGGGCGATGGCGCGCGACTTCTCTGGCTGGGCCATGCAGGTGACGTGCAGCGTGGTAGGGGCCTCGGCCACCACCAGCGGCACGGGCAGTAGGCGGCGGAGGGCATTGAGCACGATGTGCTTGTACGCGACCATCCCGTGCTTGGCGAACGTGGCGAAGATGGGGTGGGAGAAGTAGATGATCCTGCCCTTCTGCACCACTCCGGGGTCCGGGCCCTGACTATCGACGGGAGTGTGGGCGTGGCTGCAGAAGTGCTCGTGGGCCCTGTCGAAATACGGCTCCCAGACACCGGCGAGGACCTCGGCGCCGGCGACGGGCTTCACCCGCAGGCCGCGCTCGTACATCACGAACTCCGCCGACGGCAGCCCTGTGGCCAGGTCGTCCAGGGGTCCCAGGAAGTCGGGGTGGTGCGGAAGCTCGCCTTGGTGCTTCACCGGCATGTCGCGGATGACGAACTTGCCGCACTCCGGGTCCATCCCCGACTGGTGGCTGAGCAGTAGCGCGCGGCCGGAGGCCAGATACTGCTCCACCTTGGCCTGCAGGCCCTCGTCCAGCGTGACCTTGTCCGGCAGGATGACCAGCGGGTAGCGCAGCCAGTCGCTCTCTGCGTCGATGAAGTCAAACTGGTGCCGGCCCTCCAGGAGCATTCGGTAGGCGCCGAGGGCGGAGGTGTCCACTCGGCCGTCGTGCTTGCCGATGGCCTCGGGGTTGAACACGCCGATGTCCGTCACGGCCACGGCATCCTCACACCAAGGCTCCCGCGCCTCGACCTGCTCGTAGACGGCGCCGATCAGTTCGTAGGTGGCGGCATCCAGGCGGCCCCGCGGGTGCAACTGGTCTCCCACGCCGCACTTGGCCCCATTGGCCAGCATGTTGAAGCACTCG
>CAYRFY010000153.1:0-8471 GCA_964423635.1 uncultured Armatimonadia bacterium
AAGAATACTAAGGTATTTATGTATAGATAGCTGATTATATCATTGAAGTCCACCATGCGGTAGTATTTTAGTGCTTTAGCAGTACTTCCGATAAGAAAAGCGGCAAATGCAGCAATTGTATAAGTTTTAGCAGGCGGCATGGGAAATTTGTTGATAATACCGGCAGCTATAATCATTAATATATACTGCACATTATATGTACTGTCCAGATATTGTAACGGAATCGCAAGAAGCAGTTGGATAGCGGGCAGCAAATAATACAGCAAACGGGAGCGCTCCACCGAAAGTAAATTATTAACAAGCATTATAACAAAACAATAAGCCAGCAGGCTGACAATCAGAATATAATACGAATTTTGTGCATTATCAGCAATGACGCGCAACGCAAAAACCTCAAACGCCACAATGAGTAGAATGAATATCCCCTGCCGTACATAACTGTCAATATCAACGTCAATAAAATCATTGTCGTGTATCGATGTTTTGTCCCGGTTATTAATAAGGTATATTGCTGCTGCCGGAAGGCTGAACACGGAAATGACAAAGGTATAAATCCATTTCTGATGCACTCTGAGCCGGGTGTTTTTCCAGCAATGCCGGATGTAATATACCTGTATCAGAATCTGCAATACTGCTCCGGGGATAATCACAGGCCACAATTCATTAATTGGCATTGATACCTCCGATCTGCTCTCCTGTCGGAAATCTGCTTTTTTTGCACCCATTTATAGTATGTATTTCAGTGTATATTATTGTCAAGTCTCAGTTTACATCACGCTTGAGTAGGACACCCAGGGGAACAGCGCCGCGCTGTGTCCCAGCACGATCAGCCCCGGTCCCAGAGCCGAGGCCTGCTGGACGATGCGGCTGACGACGACGGGCTCAAGCCGGCGGGCGAGGTCCTGCTGGAACCGATCCGGCTGCCGGGCCTGCAACTCGAAGGCCTTGTTCAGAAGGCCCTTATCATCCAGGACCTCATAGGGCAGCAACCGCAGATCGACGACAGCGTTGGCGATGCCACGCACTGAGAGCGCTCGCAGGCACTCGCCCAGCGCCAGACGGAAGTCGGGCTCCAGTTCGGGTTCGTAGGTCATCAAGAGGACGCGATCTGGGGCGGTCGCCCCAGATGCCACGGCGAGCGTCTTGTCCAGCACATCGTCAAAGCGTTCTTTGAAGGCCATACCCGGGCAGACCTTTCAGTGCAGTGGCAGTGGATTCAACTCAACGACCTGCCCCTCGACACGAAACCGTCCCAGACCGGAGGCGGCCATTGCATACAGAGCCGACACCGCCTCGGCTAGATCAAGCCCCAGCATGGCAAACCAGTCGCCGGTGAGGGCATCTCGCGGCGACAGCCCCTGCGACAGCGAGAGACGAGCACAATACCAGGTCACCACCGGTCCCACCGTCGGGCGCACGGAGACCTTCTTGGCCTTGCCCGAGGCGAGACCGAAGTCCCTTGCGGCGGTGAGGAAGTGCTGCGCCACCCTCACCCGCGTTGTGGCACCCCACGACCCGACCGCGTCGTGGGTCTCAGCCAGGGTCTGGATGAAGCGACCGAAGTCGCCGGGGGTCAAGGGGGTCCCCGGCTGCCGGACGCGCGGGGCAAGCCAACGGCAGGCGGACAGACGAAAGAAGCCGTCCTGCCACCCGAGCAGCAGGTACGCAAGCAGGGCCTGCTGCGAGGCCTCCTGGGTGGCGTTCCAGGCACTGCAGAACTCTGAGAACAGGGGCTTGTCGGGCTCCAGCAGGTACCGCTCCCGCAGTTTGCTCGCCGCCTTGAGCCGCCCGCCCTGTGTCCGCTTGGCCAGCAAGTTCCCGTCGACGATCCAGCGGCGGATCTCCTCCGGCGTCGCCGCCGAGACGGGCAGGTCCATGAGCAGACGCAGTTCGGCCAGCAGCGATCCGCCGCCGGCGAGACGGGCGTGGAGGTCGACGTCGGGACGCGACAGGTCGGGAAGCATCACAGGGCACCATCTGGCAGGAGGAGAACGGTTTCCGAGCCCGCGATGCCCAGGAGGGCAGCACGGGCTCGGGGCATAGGCACGAGACGGGAGATTCGCCGGGAGTCGGCATTGCACCTCCCGTCTCGTCGTGCGTCTTGGTGTCCGTAGTCCACAGCGGACGCATGAATGGAACAGAGTGTACGCATTCCCGGCGGTACGGCATTTCCGAGCGGGTTCCCGGGCGGGCGCAGAGGCAGGCTTGGTCTCAGCGTCCTTGATGCTCGGCGGAGAAGGCGCTCTCCCAGCTCCGGGGGTGTCACTGCAGCTCGATGTTGCCGAAGAAGTCCCTCAGGTCCATGTCGCACTCTTCTTCGCCATTGATCCATGCGAGTGCAGTCTCGGCCACCCGGCGCACCTTGGTGCTGCGGTCGGCCTCGGCCATGTCGAGCACTCTGTCGCGGACACCTGGTGCTCCGATCTTCCCAAGCGCATAGACAGCCATCTGGCGTACCTCACCTTTGGGGTCGCGGGAGAGTTCGAGCAGGGCGGGAACCGCGTAGTCGCCGAGGTCGACAAGTGCCTCTGTGGGCTCGGCCTTGCTGCCCAGGGTTCGCACCAGGGCTGCGAGCACCTCCAGGGAGCGCGGACAGGGCACGCGGCCCAGAGCGCGCATGCCACACGCGGCGGCGGCCTTCCTGTTGGGGTTCTGGGTCAGCCGGACGAACTCCTCGACGGCCGCCTCACCAAGCATTGGCAGGTCCTCCCAGACCTGGTCGACCTCCGCCCATGTCATCTTCTCCACCGCATCGCAGATTTGCGCGGCATACCGGACGTCCCCCATCTGGCAGAGAAGCCGTACGGCGGCTACGCGCGATTCCTTCAGCTCAAGCGAGGCCAGGTGCTCCTGCGCCGCCGGTTCCTCTGGCTCCGCAGCGGCTGCCGAGACCGGAGAGAGAGGAGCATCGCCCGTCGCCACCCGGACCTGTGCGTGAGGGGCACACTCCAGGACCACAGGCGCCACGATGCGCGCGAAATCCATGCGACTGCTGTCGTCGAAGCTCAGGGTGCGTGTCCCCGCGAAGCGGTACCCACCCCCGTCGGCCCTGGTGAGTATGTGCAGGTGGTGCTCATCCTGGACGGCAAGGCCGGCCAGTTCGTCCAGGTGGGTCCGATCGCCGAGGTCGTAGATGAACTCGCAGTTCAGGTCCCCTTCATCGGGGTCTTCGAAGATCAGAAGGTGCACCAGGCAGTACGAGGCATCGTCGAACTCGAACGACCAGCTCACGGGGGCCTCCGCCACAAGGTCGGGGTACTCGGTGAGAGCCAGGAGGACAGTTTCGTTGCTCCGCTTGTAGTCCTGGGTATGGAGTAGCATGCCCCCGTCGTCGAAGTAGTCGGAGATCCATTGGGGGATGGCCTCCGGATCAGACACATCGCCCGGCAGGTCGTACATGGTGAAGCAGTGACGCTGGCGCACGAAGCGGCGCAGGTATGCCAGCGCACCGCGCCCCATTCTTGAGCCATCGTCGTCCGCATAGAATGCGTCCCCCGCGGCCTGCTCCAGAATGTACTGGTCTTGCCAGAACTCGGCCAGAACACAGTCCGCAAGTGAGCGATAGGCCGCGGAATCCTGGTCTATCCGTGTCGCTACGCGGTCACTCACCAGATACCAGGGACGGGCACCATCCCACAGCGGGTTGGCGTACTCCATCCGGGCGTACTCCGGCCAGGTGCTGAGGGCTTTGTCAAAGGCACTGACCTGTGCGGACTGGGCTTCGGTGGCCTCGTCGTTATTCGGGCTATCGTCCAGCGGGTGCTCAACGACATACACCAGAGCCAAGGGCACCTCCTCGTTGGCGGCGTTCGCGCCGCGCTTCTGAGCTACCCAGACAGAGTACCGTCGCCGGAATCCGGCTTCCGCGTCATCAACCGCCCACTGCTTCATCGCCTGGACGACGGTATTGGCAATGGCATCCCACAGCTTCGTCTTGCCGACCCGCGCTACGAGTGCCGGCAGCTCGAGTTCGTGACACTCGCCAGCCTGCTTGAGCATCTCTGCGCTCAGAAGGCAGTCGCCTTCGGCCGGGTCCGCAAATGTCAGTTGGGCGTCCACAGGCGACCACCTGGTTCTATTGGCGTTGGGTTCGCCTCCGGGATAGAGGTCGACGACCACTCACGGACTGGCCGTACATAGCTTCTACCGATGTTCTCGAGTTTCCTCTTTGTGTGTTCCGGGTCTCCCATGCGTCGTCCTCCGGGGTCTTGGCAGGCGGGCATCGCTCCCTCCGTACTGCCCCACTGTCCCCCTGGATGTCCGCGGGTTGGCGCTTGTCAGTCCTGCTTCCATTGCCACTGCTCTGAGGTCCGGAGAGGCCATGTAGCCCCAGTCACCAGCGATGCCGGCACCCGGTTGCCAACGGCTACCGCCTGCACGCGGCCGCCCCCTCCATCTGCTCCACCCTCCTCTTCGCCTGGCTCCGGTAGACACGGACCGTCTCCACCTTGACCCCCATACGCTGGGCGATCTGTTCGTCGGAGAGGCCTTCGCGGTCGTAGTCCACCACTTGCCGCAGGCGGCGGGTCATGCCTTTGGGCTTCGGACGCTTTGGGCGCTGGCCGCTCTCGATGGCGCGGCGGCCTTCCTCCAGCTCCCGCGCCTTCTTCCGCGCCTGGTGCCGGCAGCTCCTGGCGCTGGTCACTTTGAGCCCCAAACGCTGCGCGATCTGTTCGTCTGACAGCCCCTGTCGGTGCAGCTCCAGCACTTCCTGCAGCCGTGGGGGCATGACCAGGGGCTTGTCGAGGTCCTCGCGCCTTCTGACCTCCAGCGTGTAGCGCAGCTCAGGGGCGAGCTGGTCGGCCTCGTCCGGGTGCGTCTCCAGCCAGTGCTCGATGGACCTCCTGGCCTGCAGGATCAGTCCGTTGACCGCTGCCCTGCTGACTCCCATCTCCTGGCAGATGCGGGGTATCGGCAGGTTTTCTGCGTACAGCTCGCACACCTGTTGCTGGCGGGGACTGACCGGCGGGCGTGCGAGGTTCTTTGCAGCGACGCTGGCTTCGCCCAGAGGCAGGATCGGGCGCAGCTCCTCGATCCGGGGCTTGGCCGCCTCGATCAGCTCATTGAGGTCTGAGATGCCTGCGGTCTTGCGGGCGATTTGCAGTCGCGTGCGGATACTCTTGACCGCCATCAGCCTGGCCGTCTCCTCCTGGCTCCTCCCGTCCGCGAGATGTGCCAGCATGGCCAATTCGCGCAAGGAAAGACCGTCGACGCCCGTGGCCTCGCGGTCCTTGGCCTGGGAGCGCGGGACTGAGGCCTCCATCTCGGGCAGCAGGTGGAGCTTGAGGCTGAGCCGGGCGTTGTCCCCGTCCGGGGTGAGCCGGAGCCACTCCACGATACTACTGAGAAGCTCGCGGGTGCGCTGGGCCCCGGCCTGCTCCCAGGTCTGGGCGAAGTTGCGCAGACCGGCCTCGACCGACTTGAGCACGAGGCGGTCCGCGGAGTCCGACTCTGCCCGGCCCTGCAGCCGCTCCCGCTGTTGGCACAACTCGTCGTAGTCGGCCTGCCACTTCGCGTTGAGCTTCTGGAACTGCTCCGGGTTCATCTGGCCATCCGTGAAGGCCAGGGCCAGCTTCTCCAGCCGGGTGTCCATGGCGCGGATGTCCGCGTTCAGCTTGCTGAGGGCGGCCTGGTGATCTCCGCGCCGGGCCTCGATGAGCGCCACCGCCTCCTCGCCAATGAGCGTCGACAGCGTGGGGGAGTTCACCAGGTCGGAGATCATCTTGACTACCTGGGCCTCAACGTGGTCGGCTCTGCGCATCACTCCCGGGCAGTCGTGAGGTGAGCCCAGCTCGGGTTCATCGCACCGGTAGAAGGCTTGGCCGTTGCGTGAGTGCGTGGGTCGCAGAGGACGGCCGCAGCGCCCGCAGGTGATGATGCCCAGAAGTGGGAATTCGGCTGTGGTGGCGGTGCGCCCCTTGATCACCCGTCGCGAGCTGAGTGTCTCTATCAGACCCAGGCGGAAGTCGGGGTCCCACAGCCGTTTGTCGTAGTGTGCCCCCTTGATGAGGCTCCCGTCAGCGTCTTTGATGAGGCCGGCGTGCATCTCATGGCGGATGCGGGCCCAGACCTCGGGTCCCGTCCAGCGACAGCTCCCGGGCGAACTCTCGACGCCCATCTTGTACAGTTCTTTGCCCAACCGCACAACGCCCCAGCCGTCGTTGAGGATGCGGTCCGCCATCCACCGCACCCACTTAGCCTCCTCGGGGTCTGGCTCGATGTTACGTCGCCCCCCCGGCGGAACCTGGTCCAGGGGCTCCCAGCGCCAGCCGTACGTCGGATGGCCGCCCGGAAGGTAGCCGTCCTTGCGGCGGCTCTCCCGGGCATCGATGATGCGCCGCCGGATCAGCTTGCGCTCGCGGTCGGAGACGAGGGCCAGGAGGTTGCCGACGAACTCGTCGTCCTCATCGTCCAGGTCCAGGTCGTTTTGCGCGACCCAGACCTTGATCCCGGCCGGCTGCAGCAATAGACGGTGGATCATGATCCAGTCGTCGAACTCGCGAGACATGCGGCTCATCTCGTAGGTGACGATGTGGGTGATCTTGCCGTCGTCCGCGTCGTCGATCAGGTCGGACAGCACCTGTCGGATGGGCTCGTTACCCTTGCGCAACTGGCGCACCGTGTAGGCGCCCGACCGCCCCTCCTCGCGGTAGGCCTTGATTTGGGCGGCCGGGTGTCCCAACTTGCGCTCGATGTACTCCCGGCACAGGCGCTCCTGGGTGCCGAGAGAGTACCCTTCCTGAACCTGCATGTCGGTAGAGACGCGCAGGTAGATCGCGAACACAGGCTCCCGAGGGGGCCTCCTTGTCGTCGCCATGGTGAATCAACCCTCCAAATGCTTCGGCGGTCTTAGTATAACATACATTGCTATTTAAGTCATCTTATTAAATGCTCCTACACCTATTGGGCATATAGCGACTGCCATAGCGATATTAACGCATTATAGGCCCCGAAAGTGAGTACAGAACCGCGTTCTGGTGCCGGCAGTGCGCTATGTGCCCCATGCTCTTGACGTTACTCCTCTGCTGCTTCGTCCCCGGCGTCGCCGGTGCTGATGGGCTCGACGGAGACGTCTCTGAGGTATTCCGCGATGATGCGGGCCAGGCGCCGGTAGCCCTCCATGCTGTCGGCGTTGTCCTCGGTGAGGTACTCATCGCGGGTATCGATGACAGTAGTCGGGGCGTTACTCATGACCGAGCACCTCCCCGATGATGCCCTCTTCAGACGCGTCGGGCTGTGGCGTCAACAGGGGCAGCCTCTCCACGGCATTGCGTTTGCCCTCGTCGTCGGCGTGCAGGTAGCGCGAGGTGGTGCGCAGGTCACGGTGGCCCAGGAGCGACCGGACGGTCTCGATGTCCGCCCTGCCGCGGAGCAGAGAGGTGGCGTACAGGTGGCGCAGGCTGTGCGGCGTGATCTCAGCGTCCTCCAGGCCTGCCTTCTTCAGGAGGCGGCGGAAGATGCGGTAGAAGCCCGTGGAACCCAGACGGGTGTTCTTGCCGGTCGCGAACAGCGGGCCCGAGCGGCCGTCCTGTGTGGCGAGGTACTCGCGCAGCACCGCCTGGCACTGGGCGGGGATGGGTACCATGCGGTCCTTTTGGCCCTTGCCCTGGCGCACACGCAGCTCGCTCACATCGGAGCCCACATCGCCCGTGTCGAGGTTGAGCAGCTCAGACCTGCGCAGCCCGCAGCAACCCAATAGCAGGAGCATGGCCCTCTCGCGCGGATTGCCGGCCGCCTCGACGAGCTTCTGGGCATCACCCAGGGCCGGTCCCGACGGCAGCTTCAGAGGCACCTTGGGGCGTTCCACCCCCTGAACCGGATTGCGCTCCACCAGGCCCTGCCTTTCGAGGAACCCGAAGAAGCTGCTCAGGCAGTTCAGCGTGCGGTTGACGCTGGCCGGGGCCAGATGGCCGATGGAGATGGCGAAGGCCTGCACGGCGCGAGTAGTGATCTCCTCCGGAGCTTCCGGCATCCGGCTCTGCGCCAGGAACTCCCCGAAGCGGCGCAGGTCGCTGCGATAGGCGGTGATCGTCGCCGGCGCGCAGCGGCGGTACCCGCTCAGGTACCCAAGGAAGCTCTCGACGGCGGCCTGCAAATCAGTCTGTCTCTCCCCATCCCCCCAACTCTCATCTGATGGCACTGCGGTCTGACGGGTCTTCTCGATGACAGCTTGCATGCTTCCACCTCACAAAGGGCGCACACAGGCGCCCAGTCCATGCCCCGCGGGCACAGTGGCCAAGCGGGTGCTGTCACCAGCAATATGTTGCGGTTGAGGGGACACGTCTAAAGGGAGCAGAAAAAAAGTTGGGGAGAACGCGAAAGCGCCCGCCGGGACCCGTGGGGCGGGTAGACGGCGGGCGCTTGGGGTGGGGCTGTGGGTGGACGTCAGGTGTCCAGGTCAGGCTGGGGTGGCGGGGCGAACGGCACCAGCCTGTGGATCTCCTCCTCCGTGTAGATTGGCTTGCCGTCGC
>CAYRFY010000153.1:8481-10959 GCA_964423635.1 uncultured Armatimonadia bacterium
ATCGGTTGGGCCTTTCCGGACTTCTCCCAGCGCCCGAGCGTCTTGGCGGCGATGCCCAGAACGCGTGCCGCCGAAGCTCGGGTGAACTCGTTGTCTGTCATCTTGCCCCGGCGTGCGACCTTCCGGGCGGCAAGCTCCCTCACGCGGCGCACCATCTCCCCTGTGCGGGGATAGACGCGCCAGTTTGCCGCCGCTGTGCCCGCCTTCGACGGGTCCAGATCCCCCAGCCGTTCAGCCGGAAGGTCGCCGAGCTTGTCCCAGCGGCGGAGCTGGTCGCTGCTCACCCCGCAGGCTCTGGCCATCTCGTCCGTGTACAGATACACGACGCCATCTGCTTCGTGGGCTGTCACATCGGGCACCTCGGCTCCGGTAGTCCCTACCCAGTCGCGGTCGTGCTCGGAACTACCCGAGAGCTCGACCACCAGGGCTTCGGGTGTGAGGCGCTCGTCGTCGGCCACGAACTCGTTCAGCGAGAGATGGCCTTCAGGCTCGTGGGGTGCCTCCAGCGAACGGGAGAACCTCTGGTCGCGCGCACGCGCCGGATGCGCATTGCGGAGGTGGTCGTCCATCCGCGCCCGGATGTGGTGGGTGATGCCGACCGGGGTGATGTCCCGTGGCGTCTGGGGCAGCTCAATGTGCTGCATCGCAGCTCCGGCACGCTCGCGCAGCTCAGGATCGGCGCTCATCCCCAGCATCCCGGCCACCCCTTCTGGCCCGACGCCCTTGCCGAAGGTGAAGTCGTAGCTCTCGATGGCATCGGTCAGAGCTTGCTCCGCTTGGCATCTGCCCCGTCTCCAAGCATCTCTTCACGTCGAAGAGCGCTCCACGCATAGCGCTTCACCATGGGCTCGAACATGGTGCCCAGCCTGCGCCTGAACGCGACCTCACCAAGCTGGGGCACCACATGTGCAACCAGAGGCGGGAATGCCCCGAGTAGGAGCATGAAGTGCTCCGCAATGCCCCGCGACACCACCTTGTTGCGGCCCCCGAGTTCCTGGTAGCGGACCAGGTCGAGCGTGGGGATCATCGGGATGACGCTGAGCCCGTACAGGCCATTGCCGTACCCGAGCACCTCAGCCCAGCCGACCTCCACCGCGTCCCGGAAGGCGTCGTCTTCCGCAGGCATCTGCATCCTGGGACCGCCCAGCAGGCCCCAGAGAATGTACTTGAACGCATCCCCGAACAGTCGCTCGAACCTGCTGCGCACCGGCGACGCCTCGTCCGCCGCGACGATATCGTCCCGACAGACCACGAGAGCGCCGCGGATAGCCTGCCGAGCGGCTGCGTTGACGGCCTTGGGCGGGAAGGCGTCGATGGGGTAGTACTTCATCGCATCGCGCTGGCACTGGCCCCAGACGTGTGCCAGGAGCTGCATGGCCACCCAGAACGCCGCCACTTCGTGGCGCTTGTCCTGATAGCGGGTGATGGCGATATCGCGCAGCCGGAGGTACTGCTCGTCGCTGAGAAGGTCCCCTCGCTCCCAGGCCCACAGCAGGTCCTTAAGCTCGTCATTGGCCGACACCAGCCCAAGCATCTCATCCGCCGCCGGCATGTCCAGGCCGTGGATCGTCCGCTTCGACGGCCGCCCCAAAGGCCACACGTCGAGGCACTCGTCCCTCGGCTGGTGGGAGAAGGGACACTCGTGCACATGCCGGCACAGCGGGCACGGCGTAGTGAGTGGGGGAGAGGAGCGGCGGCGAGAAGGAGGCATGGTGGTGTGGTTCCTGGTGTGAGGTGGGGTGCGGTGTGCGAGAGCACGGCAGGTTCGCCGTTGGGGGGCTGTGACCTCCGGCGTGGGCGTGATGCGCGTCCGGTGGTGCGTGGCAGCTCGCCGATGTCCGCTGGAGACTACGCTGGAGTTGGGGGGTACTCCTCGACGGAGGTCCGGAACGGCCGGTCCCCTCAGCCAGGTCCCGGAGCCTCAGGGCTTGCGCCTGCGTCGCGACGGCGGAACCGGGCCCGTAGCGCCAACAGGTACAGTCGCCACGCGGGTTGCCGTGAAGCACGCAGATGCCGCTCTGCCATCGCCTGTCTCCACAATGCGGCGGACAAAGCAGCCCTGACCGACAGCGTCTCTGCGAAAACAGAAGCTCTTTCGCCTTCGCGTTCCGCGCTCAGCGCCTGCCGACGCGTGTTGAACTCCCGGGCAATGCGGCTGCGCATCTCCTTGAGCCGGGCTATCTGCGCTTTGCGCCGCTCGGCCTCGTAGGCCTCGCGCGCGGAGATGCCGGATAGCTGGGATCGGTACTGCTGATCAAGCTCTTGCTGCACGGCGGTCGGGAGTACCTGGGGAGCCGTGCCCTCAGCTCGGCGGTAGACCGCATCGCGCCACGAGCACACTGCGTCCGTGAGGACGTCGCCGAATCCTGCGACGGCTCCCACACGGCCCGCAGAGACGTCGAGTGCCGTCTTGATCCCGGCCTGTACCAGAGCCGCCTTGCGGCCAGGGCCGATGCCATGCACATTCATCTGGACCAC
>CAYRFY010000153.1:10969-13826 GCA_964423635.1 uncultured Armatimonadia bacterium
ACCTTTGCCGCGAACAGGTGGCCGTCGATGTGGTTGCGCCTGACGCGCTTCAGTTCAGTTGCTTCCCGTCGTTGTCGCCGACTCTCGAGTCGGCTCCGCTCAAGTCCGTGTTTCCAGTCCGATAGGCGCTCCAGGCCTGTCAGAGCGCTCTCTCGACGCGCAGTCCGTGCCAGAGCACGGTTCTCCCCACGTCCGAGAGCGCGCAGACCGCGGTCCTGCCGAGCGCTGATCGCGCTCCGGGTGGCCGAGAGTTGGCGCAGTCTCTTGCGGAGCATCTTCGTTTCTGCGCGAGATGCCCGGACGCCGGCGCGTGGGGGCGGCGTGTCGTGGTCCCCGGTGGCTGGGTCGACGCGGCGTCGGACATAGGCTCGCAGTGCGAGGGCCGGTAGCAGCGCGAGAGCGATCGCTCCGCCACCGATCGTCGGCAGGAGTGCGGCTATGGCAGCCAATGACAGCAGCCACAGCAGGAGCACGCTACGGCCCATCCGCTGCCGGGTGCGCACAGACCGGAGGCCCGCGCAGTCGGGACCGGTACCGGGTGTCTGAGTATCAGGTGCGCACACGCGTGCGTCCGACGAAGGCGCCTCCACCGGCGAAGCGCCATCCGCGGGCGGGGAGTCTGTCGTGCGCCGATCAGTGCAATGCCGGCCCGGGGGCGGGTACTGCCAGTGAGGAAGCGCCCACTCGTGGACAAAGGGGATCGTAGCGTCGGGTCCCGAGAGTACTATGGTGCTGAGGGCTGTGCCGATCGCCTCGATCTCGGGATCCGCGGAACCTCGCAGGGCCTTGAGGGCACCCGAACTGGCGGCGTCGGCAAAGTCCGCTCGTCGGAAGAGCAGACAATCGTCACCGCACTCGAACTCGTGCCACAGCTGAGGTCGGTGGGCCGTGGCATACAAGGAAGCGAAGACCACCCAGCCAGCGAAGTAGTCGAGCCCGGGGTGGAAGTCGCTGACGGACCGCCACGGTGGCTGGAAGCTGTCATGGCCACGCTCGATCACCGCCATGCCAGCCAGACCGGGAACGAACATCCCGTCGTAATCCACCAGGCGTAGCTTGCCGTCCGCAACCAGAACGTTGGCGTCCGACAGATCGCCGTGGGCAATCCCTGCCCGTTGCAGCGAACTCGTCAGCGTCAGCCATTCTCTTGCCAGTGCAAGCAGGCGCTCGGGTTCATCCAGTGTGGCCGCAATGTAGGCACCCAGAGAAGCGCCTGAGACCCACTCCATCTTCAGTATCGGGTACCAGGAGCCCCAGAGCCTGATGCCCTCCGGCTGGTACTCAAACTCTACGGTGTGGGGCAGGCCAGCGGTTGACAACCGGTCGCCGATGGCCCGATAGCGTTGCTCCACACCATCTCTGCGCACGGTGAGGCACCGTACTGCCCACGAGGCGTCCCCGGAGTCGATGCGGAACACCGTGGCGAACTGGCCCGACCGCGGGCGCGGAAGCCCGATGCGGTCGACCTCCACAACGCCGGAGCGCAACTCCTCGTCGGAGAGACACTGCGCGTGCTCCTGGAGAGCTTCCATGTAGTCCTGCGGTGTGGGCCAACGGGTAAGCACGGGTCAGCGCCACCTACCTGATGCTTGCGCACAGCGCGGTTACATCGTCGTTGCGCATGGCGCCGGATGCCCTGCGGCCCCGAAGCCAGCTAGCGAACACCTTTGCCTTTTGTTGCCCACAGAGCCGCGACAGGACGTGCCACGGCCGCTTCCCTTCCTCGCGCTCGCAGAGAAACCACTGCGCAATCGCGTCGGTCATCAAGAACAGCCTGTCGCCTCGCCGCCATCCCCCCGCACAGCGCCACCAGTGCCCGGCAGCTCCAGTGGTAGGCGACGTAGACGCAAGCACGGGGCGGCTACCGAACTCGCGCGACGACTGGATCGGCGCGCTGCATATGACGCGGTCAGCCCTAGTCTGGACCAGGCAACAGTCCCCAATTCCCGTCGCCTCCCACGTGCCCGATCGGCCGACGCCCGAGGGGCAGACCAACTCGATCCCGGCGAAGGCCGCGGCGGCTCCTCCGGCCAGCTTGCGCTCCAGGTACCACGGCAGCGGGCCGGGCGGCAGACATCGCGCCCAATCAGCGGCGATCGACGGCACACGGTCCCGGAAGGGTTCGTCTCTCAGGCGTCCGTGACCGAAGGCCCGAACCAGGCTCGCGGCCCAGAGCCCGGCGAAGGGAGACTCGGTTGCCCCGTCTGCAACGGCCAGGCGCACGTAGCAGCCACGCAGGTTGCGCCCCTGGGGCAGGAAGAACGCGTCCTCGTACTGCTCGGGCGGGACCCCCGCTTTGGGGCACCACGCTTCGGCGACTCCCACGTCCATAGCGAAGCCATCCTATCGCAGATCGCGAGCCCTCGTCCCGATGTCCAGGAAGTCGATCACGGCGTCTAGGCCTGCATTCAGCGCGAAACCCCTGGCTGTCTCACCAACGGGGTAACCCGACTGGATGGCGACCTGTCGCATGTGCTCAGGCAGGCGGCTGGACATCGCGAACAACATGCGAGCGTACTCGTCCGGCGCGGTAGGCTCCGCACCCAGGAACACCGGTACGGCCGCGCCAGACGAAAGATGCAGGTTGAACAGCAGCACGCCGCCATCTGAACTCTCGATCAAGCACAGCCGTGACGCGATGCCGCTCGGGTCGCCGTCAGTCACTCCGCCGTCAGTGATGTTGATCACGATCGGCGGGAAGCACGTGGGATGGGCTATCACCCATTCTGATAGTACGTCAGCTGCCATCGACAGAGCCTGCCGCATCGGTGTCCCGTTGGCAGTCACCGGGTCTACCCAGACCGGGAAGCGCACCGTTCGCTCCAGGATTCCGCCAGCGCCGTCGTTCTCGCGCCTC